>CAUETL010000047.1:0-12053 GCA_959020685.1 Parahaemophilus parainfluenzae
TTAAATAACAAAAAGAGCGGTCAAATTGACCGCTCTTTTATTTATGACAATTTTCTTTACTTAACCAAACTCATCGCCAGGTTCTTCGCACCTTTGAAATCCACTTTACCGCTTCCGAGCATCGGGATTTCATCTACTAAGAAAACTTGGCTTGGGAGCATAATCGGCGGTACATTTAATCCTTTAATGCGTTCATTGATCTCATCTAAAGAAAGCGCAGACTTGATTAAAAGCACAATGCTCTCGCCTTTTTTATCATCACTCAAGGCAACGGCAACAAATTGATTTTCCTCATCAAATACTTGTGAAAGTTTCTCTTCCACGCTGCCAAGACTGATCATTTCACCGCCTACTTTAGCAAATCGAGAATAACGATCCACAATGGTAATAAAGCCGTTATGATCGATATGGCCTTTATCGCCGGTTTTGTAATAACGTACACCGTCAATTTCAACAATCACTTCTGCTGTTTTTTCTGGTGCATTCAAATAACCTTTCATGACTTGTCCACCACCAATCAAGATCAAGCCGTCTTCACCGACTGGTAATTCTTGCAAGCTTTCTGGATCCACAATTTTGATAATGGTGCCCGGTAATGGCATACCTACCGTACCAGCTTGATTGAAGGTAAATTCTTGTAAGGTTTCCGGATCAAGTAAATTAGGCATATTGACACTAGCTACCGGTGCTGTTTCAGTTGCGCCATAACCTTCGTAAATTTCCAAGCCAAATTTAAGTTTGAAGGCTTCTTTTACATCCGCTTTCAATTTTTCGGCGCCCGCAATAACCATACGTACGTTTTGTAGCATTAACGGATGGAATTTCTTATTGCGTACATACAATCTAAAGAAAGTTGAAGTACCAAATAAAATACTCACCCGATGTCGAGCACACATTTTTCCTACTGTCGCCCCATCTGTCGGATCCGCTACACTTACCATTTTAATGCCCTCACACAATGGTAATAAAGTTGTCACTGTTAAGCCGAATGAGTGGAAAATGGGTAAGGAATTCAAAATCACATCATCTTTGTGGAAATTTAATAATTCACCAATCTGTTTAATATTTGTCAGTAAGTTTTTATGGCTTAATTCAATGCCTTTTGGATCACCTTCACTACCACTACTGAATAAGATGGTTGCATTATCTTCCAAGCTTACGTCTGCAAAGTAACGTAATTTAATCCACCATTGTGGCGCCAAAAACGCAGTTAAAAATGACCGCACTTTATTCGCTTTAGTGATCGATTTCCCTAAATTTTCCATAAAGAGGGCTTTATCAGCCACCACTTGGCTAAAATCAAAACCTTTTGCGTTCAACTTATCCAAGAATTTTTCAGAGGTAATGACTTGCGAAATGTTGGCTTTTTTCAACGCTTTTTCCATCACTTCTGGGCTTAGTGTGTAGTTTAAATTTACCGGTACTTTGCCCATCACCATTAGGGTCATATTAATAATTGCTCCAATTGATGAACTTGGGAATAACACACCAACATTTTTTTCCTCCCCTAAAGCAGCTTTCAAGGTTTTCACAAACATTAGCACTGCAGCAATGAATTTCAGGTTATTCAATTTAGTGCCTTGTGCATCAACAGCCGCTTCTTTGAATAAATTCGATTTTGCCGAGCTCAACCAATGATGCATAAGCGGTTTACGTTTACTCATGACTTTTTCCCATACGGAGAAAGAAAGTTCGAGTACTTTTTGCTTCATCGCTGTCGCATCAATAAAGCCATGAATGGGTTTACCAAATGCCACTAAAATTTCACGCTTACCTTGGCGTTTAGTTAAATTCTTATAGAAAGAATCTGCACGAGAGAAGCTGCTGCCCCATAATCCACGTAAATAGAAAGGAACAGTCGTCACATTCTCTAAATCTTTTAATACGTACTCAAAGCCTTTTTGGAACTCATTAATTTGACCGTTATAGCTGATATGGCCTTCTGGGAATAAAGCTACCACTTCGCCACGCGCTAAATATTCACGAATGGTTTCAATAGATTCTCGGCTTGAACCACCACCAATTGGGATGACTTTGAAAATACGGAAGAACCAAGTGAGATACCATTTGTTGTAAATTGGACGATACATCACAAATTTAATCGCACGAGGGCTAGCCGCTTGTAACACCAACCAGTCAATCCAGCTAATATGGTTGCCTAATAATAGAACTCCACCACTTTGTGGAAGATTTTTTAAGCCATCCACATGAAAACGGTAATTCGCTTTTAACGCAAAGAGCAAGAATAAACGCGTAAATAAATGAGGCACTTTCGACATGGTATATAAACTCGCAGCAAAACATGCAACTGAAGTCACTAAGAATAAACCTTGAGTCGAAACATTAAGTTGTACAAAAACAATGCTTAATAGCAAAAACACTACCATAAACACGTTTTGTACAAAGTTGTTACCTGCCATGATTTTGCCGCTGATTTTCTCAGGTGCGAAATACTGAATAGTTGCATTTAGTGGCACGATTAATAAACCGCCAGAGAAACCAAAGACAAAAGAACAAAGTGCTAATACCACCCCACTTTGGGCTAGGGTTAAAAAGAATAACGACACACAAATACCTAATGCACCAAGCGGAACAATACCTAACTCAATATGCAAACGAGAAGCACGTCCTGCAAGATATGAACCAAGCGCAAGCCCTATTCCGCTCACCGCAAGAATCGCTTGAATGACAATAGCATTATCTTCATTGAACATTGCTTTATAATGCGCAGGGAATGCTGCCACAATAATTTGTGACACGCCCCAAAATAGGCTTAATCCAATGACACTCAACCAAATATTTTGATCTGCTTTTAATGTGCGAACGTTATCTTTTAAATACCCTAAAGAAAGGTATTTTCTCATATCAAACTGACCATCTGTATTTTCAGCTTCTTGCTTAAAGAATGGGATTTTAAAAGCAAAATAGGCTTCTAGTGCACTCAGTAATACTAACGCCACACCAATCACCCAAACACTTTGTAATACTTCATTCGGATCATCTGATGCTACATAATGCGCTTCAAAGAAGAAAGAAAATACAAAAGAACTAAATAGAATGGCTACAATAGTAAGCGCTTGAATGACACCGTTTGCCATACCGATATTTTCAGTGCCCACAATTGATTTAATAATGCTATATTTGGCCGGAGAATAGACCGCACTTTGCGCTGCCAAAATCAATGTCAGTACAAAGGAAATAGCAAACATACCCGTCATATAACTCAATAAAATCCCAGCACTGATCAGCACAGCCGCTAAACTGCTATAACGAATCACATTGGTGCGAGAAAATTTATCGTTAATAAATGCCGAAGGCGAAAATAAGAAAATAAATGGCAATAAAATCATCGCATTAATTAATGCCGTTAAAATAACCAAACTCTCGCCTGAAAAACTTTTCAGCAACACATTTTGAATGGTAATTTTATGTGCCAAATCCACACTGGCATTAATAAAGGCAATGGCTAAATAAGGTACAAAGCCAGCATATTTTAAGAGTTTCATTTCGCACTCTCCGCTTGATAAAGATTAAAGGTTTTCATATTCAAGAGATACGGTTTTAACACTAACAATAAATCAAATAAGTGTTTTAATTTTTCATCTTTTTGTTCGCTATTGGCTAATGCCGCTAAAGTCACATTCACCTCTTTTTCCGCTAACATTTTCGCAGTGGCCAAATAAGCTTTCACCACATCCATTTCGGCTTCATCACAACGAGCTAAGATCGCCAAAATATCACGTTCTTTTGCTGTAAAAATGCCTTCACGAGGATTCAATAAGCCTTCCGCTACCATGTCTTCTATTTGTTCAGCGGAAAGATGAAATTCTGCAGAGAGCTGCTCGACTGAAAATACTTCATTTTCAGCCCCCATGATAATGTCTAATAATCCAATAAGGCTTTCATAAGGATTATTCCAATCAAAACTAGGATGAGCAAAAAGTGCTTTAATTTGTGAAATCGTCGCATTGAAATTGCTTTGTAAATATTTAATAAAGCTGAGCAGCTCTACACAACATTCATCATAAAGATGAAAATTCGGTTTATCTTTTACTGGTTCTGGCAACAAACCTTCTTTCACATAGTACAGCACCGTGGATTTTGGTGTCTGACTAAGCTTAACCAAATCATTCATTTTTAACATAAGGATTTCCCTCTAGGTTGATTTGTTGTGTATTGTATCGTATAAAAATAAAAAGTAAATAGTGTTACTCTACGCTTTTATTAAATTTAATAAAAAAAGTTGTTCACCACATCATGAACAACTTTCTTAATCAGCTTTAGCTTTCAACTTTTCGCCATAGATCCTTACTGTAAATAACGCCCACTGGATTTTTCTTCGCCCCCATAATAGTTGGAGAAAGATAAACTGGCGTGGTGTATTGGAAAAGCGGTAAAGCAAGGTTTTCCTGTTGGATCTTCTCACTTAATTTTAAGTAAATTTCTGACCGCTCTTTTTCATTTAAGCTTTGCAATGCTTGCTCAAAAAGTTGATCGTATTCTGCATTGGCATAGCCATTTTTATTATCAAGACTTTTAGAATAGAACAACCCCAAGAATGCCATCGGATGATTGAAATCTGCACACCAGCCAGAACGAATGACTTGAAAATCACCTTTTTGGCGTTTCATTTGTAATGTTTGCCAATTGACTGGTTGAGCATCCACGCGCAACATATCTGATTGAGTCAATTGCCCCACTAAGCGCTGCGCGATATTCACATGCAATGGCGCATCATCATAAAGCACATTTAAATGCAATGGATGTCTTTCATCAATTTTATTTTGAGCCAATAATTGCTCGGCAACAACGGGCTCCCATCTTGAGTCTTGTCCATTTAACATGGCTTTCGGTAAAAAATACGAACTCGGAATTGCCGCGGGAATCTCATTATTCACGATATTGGTGACAGAGACCAACGAAGCAATCGCCTTACGCACATCTGCCTTAGCAACTTTAGGATCTTTCAGATTAAATTCATAAAAATAACCGCAAAGCTGTGGAAAATGTTGAAGATCTGAATGTACTTCTGGCACATCAACCACCACATCAAATTCAGCTAATTTAGGTTCAACAAAAGGCAAATAGGCTACGCGTTCAAAAGCGACATTATTTTTCTGCCAATAATAGGGGTTTTTAGTTAAGTGTATGCTTTTCACACTTTCACTTTCGAACATATAAGCCCCGTTTGTCACCGGGTAATCAGGATCGCTATATTGTGGCACAAGGCTAATATGCGCCAACATTTCCGGCAAATACGGTGTTGGTTTATCAAGCTCAATACGTAAAGTGCGGTCATTTTCCGCATAAACTCCTAAGCTCTTAAAAGGTTTATTTTTTTCTAAAACGCCTTTCGCATTTTTTAAATTGAGATAAGCTAAATAGGATCTTAAAGGACTATTTGATTGAGACAGTGCTTGCCAAGAAAGCATGACATCTTGGGCGACTAGAGAATCACCATTTGACCAGCGAAGCCCTTCACGTAAGGTAAAGATCCAGGTTTTGTTATCTTTGGTTTGCCAACTTTCTGCAATACCTGGCACGATTCGCCCTTCTGAATCATAAGCGGTTAAGCCTTCATATAAATCACGCAATAAGTTTTCCTGTTCGGGATAACGCACAAACCAAGGCTCAAAAGAAGGGGGATGAGTAAACGCCCGAGTCAGTAAAGTCCTACTCGGTTTTGATATATTTTCTTGTTCAATCGGCTGACTTTGTTTCGGCTGATCTTCCATTGCCGTATTTGTAGATTTAGAGCTATTTAATTTATCACAACCACTCAATCCAAAAACGATACCGAAAATAACCGCACTTTTAAGCCAAGTAAGAAAAGAATTATCCATTTTCAACGTCTTCTGTTTTAATCCAAAAGAAAAAGAACCAATATTTTACCGCAATTAAAATGGCAATAATCGTTCGACCCATTACACTTGGGGTAAAGTAAAAGCCAATTAAAAGCATTGTGGTTGAAAACGTTAGAATAGAAATTTTTGCTTTTTTCGTCAATGCACGACGTTCATTAAAGGATTTTAGGTGCTTTTGATAAAGCTTCGTCCCTAAAAACCATTGCTCTAAACGAGAAGAACCTTTCGCAAAAGAATAAAGTGTAAGCAGTAAAAAAGGTGTTGTCGGAAGAATAGGTAAAAAAATACCAATAACACCTAATATTAAAGAAATGCATCCAAGAGCAACATACATAGCCTTGGTTAAAGAAGTTTTTGGGAAAAACTTAAGTGAAACAACACCTACAACGATCGCAAGAGCAATTATGCCAGAAAAAATGATAATAGAAAAAAAGGAAGTGCCGTCCATCATAAATCCTAAATAAAAGTGATACGCAATTATCACTGATTTTTTAGATTTTTCAACCTTGATATTATAGAATTTGTCGCAACTTATTAAAGAAACAGTTAGCAAAAGGAATATTTATGTCTAATCCATTACTTCATATTGAAGGCTTACCTCCGTTTTCTCAAATCAAACCGGAACACATTCAACCAGCAATTGAAAAACTTATCGAAGAAAATCGTCAAGCTATAGAACAAGTGCTAAAACAACCGCACTTTACTTGGGAAAACTTTATTGAACCGCTTTCTGAAGCAGGCGAGCACTTAAGTCGTGCTTGGTCACCGATCTCCCATTTAAATTCAGTTAAAAACAGCCCTGAATTACGTGATGCGTACCAAGCCTGCTTACCACTACTCTCTGAATACAGTACTTGGGTAGGCCAACACGAAGGGTTATACAATGCCTATTTATCCTTAAAAAATAGCCCTGAATTTGCGACTTATTCCGTCGCACAAAAGAAAGCCATTGAAAATGCACTACGTGATTTTGAGCTTTCAGGTATCGGTTTATCCGAAGAAAAACAAAAACGTTATGGTGAGATTGTTGCTCGCTTATCTGAATTAAGCTCACAATTTAGTAATAATGTACTCGATGCCACCATGGGCTGGGAAAAAGTCATTGAAGATGAAAGTGAATTAGCGGGTCTTCCTGAATCCGCATTACTTGCGGCAAAACAATCCGCCGAAAGTAAAGGCTTGAAAGGCTATCGCTTTACGTTAGAAATCCCAAGTTATTTGCCAATCATGACCTATTGTGAAAATGCAGCATTACGTGAAGAAATGTATCGTGCTTATGCGACTCGCGCTTCAGATCAAGGTCCAAATGCCGGTAAATGGGATAATACGGCGATCATTGAAGAAATCATGACGTTACGTGTGGAATTGGCTAAATTGTTAGGTTTCAATACCTATACTGAACGCTCACTTGCGACCAAAATGGCAGAAAATCCACAACAAGTGTTAGATTTCTTAAATAACCTTGCAGATCGTTCAAAAGCACAAGGTGAGAAAGAATTAGCTGAACTCAAAGCTTATTGTGAAAAAGAATTTGGCGTCACTGAACTTGCGCCTTGGTATATCAGTTTCTATTCCGAAAAACAAAAACAACATTTATATGCGATCAATGATGAAGAACTTCGTCCTTATTTCCCTGAAGATCGCGTTATTTCGGGCTTATTTGAATTAATTAAACGTATTTTTAATATTCGTGCAGTTGAACGTTTTGGTGTAGATACTTGGCACAAAGATGTGCGTTTCTTTGATTTAATTGATGAAACCGATGAAGTACGCGGCAGTTTCTATCTCGATCTTTATGCGCGTGAAAATAAACGTGGCGGCGCATGGATGGATGATTGTATCGGCAGAAAACGCAATTCCGACGGTTCAATTCAAAAACCGGTTGCCTATTTAACTTGTAACTTCAATGCGCCTATTGGTGATAAACCAGCGTTATTCACCCATGATGAAGTCACCACTCTCTTCCATGAATTTGGTCATGGTATTCATCACATGCTCACCAAAGTTGATGTGCCAGATGTCGCGGGTATCAATGGTGTACCTTGGGATGCGGTAGAGCTTCCAAGTCAATTTATGGAAAACTGGTGTTGGGAAAAAGAAGCCCTTGATTTTATTTCTGGTCACTTTGAAACGCACGAACCATTGCCAGAAGAAAAATTAAATCAACTTCTCAAAGCGAAAAACTATCAAGCAGCAATGTTTGTGTTACGTCAGCTTGAATTTGGTTTGTTTGATTTTACCCTTCATCATACTTTTGAAGTGGGTAAAGCTAACCAAGTGCTTGATACCTTAAAAGCTGTGAAAGATAAAGTTGCCGTGATTAAAGGTGTTGAATGGGCAAGAGCGCCACATAGCTTTAGCCATATTTTTGCGGGCGGTTATGCGGCCGGTTATTACAGCTATTTATGGGCTGAAGTGCTATCTGCTGATGCCTTCTCTCGTTTTGAAGAAGAAGGGATTTTCAATCCGGTTACGGGTAAATCCTTCTTAGATGAAATTCTCACTCGCGGTGGCTCTGAAGAACCAATGGTATTATTCAAACGCTTCCGTGGACGTGAACCTCAACTAGACGCATTGCTTCGTCATAAAGGCATTGTAAACTAATGAACTAAAAAAGAGCGGTCAAATTTTTGGCCGTTTTTTATTTTTCTAATATGTAGAAAATAAAAAAGCCCTCGGTAATCCGAAGGCTTTTATTTTTACTATCGTAATAAAAATTAGCGACGTAAACCTAAACGAGCGATAGTGCTTTGGTATAAAGCAAGATCAGTACGTTTTAAGTAGTCTAAAAGTTTACGACGACGAGAAACCATACGTAATAAACCACGACGACCATGGTGGTCTTTTTTATGCTCAGCAAAGTGAGCTTGTAAGTGGTTGATTTGTGCAGTTAATAATGCGATTTGAACTTCAGAAGAACCAGTATCTTTCGCATCGCGACCAAATTCAGCAACGATTGCTGCTTTTTTTTCAGTACTTAGAGACATTTTTTACTCCTAAAAGGTAGTGTTATTAATACATCATTCGCCGATCTCTAACTCAGCGATGACAAGGAACCTGAATTTTAACGATTGAGCAGGATAAAGGCAAGCTTTATTCTACTCATTCCTTAATAAATTAATCTTTCAGCGCTTTGATTTTCTCAATCACGTTTGTAGTTGAACAGCCATTTTCGAAATTCAATACACGAACGTCGCCGCCGTTCGCCCACACTTCTTTACTGCCTGCAATCTCTTCTGGTTTGTAATCGCCGCCTTTCACCAATAAATCCGGTAAAATATCGCCGATTAAACGTTGTGGTGTATCTTCATCAAAAGAAACCACCCAATCCACTGAAGCTAAACCAGCCAATACTGCCATACGTGCATTCAGATTGTTAATTGGACGACTTTCACCTTTTAAGCGTTTGACTGAACCATCCGTATTCACGGCAACAATTAAACGATCACCAAGTTTTCGAGCATTTTCTAAATAAGACACGTGACCAGGGTGAAGGATGTCAAAACAACCGTTTGTCATCACAATTTTCTCACCGCGCGCTTTCGCATGAGCTACCGCAGTTTTTAATTGGCTTTCTGACATAATACCGAAGCCTGTTTCAGAACGGCCATGGATTGCATTCTCTAATTCCACAGTAGAAACGGTTGATGTTCCCAATTTACCGACCACAATACCTGCCGCCACATTGGCTAAATAGCAAGATTCTTCAAAAGAACGACCATCTGCAAGTGCGGTTGCTAATACACTGATTACCGTATCACCCGCCCCCGTTACATCAAACACTTCTTTTGCAACAGTTGGTAGATGGAATGGTTCTTGATTTGGACGAAGTAATGTCATGCCTTTTTCAGAACGCGTCACGAAAAGTGCGGTCAATTCGATGTCTGAAATTAATTTTAAACCTTTCTCAATGATTTCTTCTTCAGAACTGCACTTACCGACCACCGCTTCAAATTCTGACATATTTGGTGTCAGTAAAGTCGCACCACGATAACGTTCAAAATCTGTACCTTTTGGATCGATCAACACGGGTACGTTCGCTTTGCGTGCAATTTGGATCATCTTTTGCACATCTTTTAACGTGCCTTTGCCGTAATCCGAAAGCACTAACGCACCGAAATTTTTCACTTCAACTTCTAATTTCGCTAGCAACTCTTGGCATTCTACGTTTTGGAAATCTTCTTCGAAATCCAAACGAAGTAATTGTTGATGGCGAGATAAAATACGTAATTTCGTAATAGTTGGGTGAGTATCCAATGCCACAAAATTACAATCAATTTTTTGATGCTGTAATAAATTCGTTAAAGCAGAACCTGTTTCATCCTGACCAATTAAGCCTAAAATTTGTACGGGTACATTAAGAGAAGCAATATTCATCGCCACGTTTGCTGCACCACCTGCTCGTTCTTCGTTATTTTGTACGCGAACCACAGGAACCGGTGCTTCTGGCGAAATACGATTAGTTGCACCAAACCAGTAACGGTCAAGCATGACATCGCCTAACACTAATACTTTCGCTTGATTAAAATTGGCAGAATATTGAGCCATTTTGAAATCTCTCTGTTGGAATAATAAAAATTTGGTGCAATTTTACCACAACTCAAATTTGCGATAAACTACACGCCGAACTAACCAGAAAAGAATTATGAAAAACGAAAAACTCCCTCAATTTCAACCGCACTTTCTTGCCCCTAAATACTGGGGCTTTTGGCTTGGTGTGGCGATTTGGCGAAGCCTTTTGTTACTTCCCTATCCAATTTTACGCCATATCGGCAACGGCTTAGGCTGGCTTTTCTCAAAACTAAAAGTGGGAAAACGTCGTGCAGCGATTGCTCGCCGAAATCTTGAGCTCTGCTTCCCAGAAATGCCCGAGCAAGAACGTGAAGCCATTTTGCAAGAAAACTTGCGTGCTGTTGGTATGGCGATTATTGAAACCGGCATGGCATGGTTTTGGTCTGATGCCCGCATTAAAAAATGGTCAAAAATTGAAGGCTTAAATTATTTAAAAGAAAATGCTCAGGACGGCATTATCTTTGTGGGTGTTCATTTCCTCACTCTTGAGTTAGGCGCCCGTATTGTGGGCTTACATCATCCTGGCATAGGTGTTTATCGTCCAAATGACAATCCTGTACTGGACTGGTTACAAATTAAAGGTCGCTTACGTTCCAATAAAGATATGCTGAACCGAAAAGATCTACGTGGAATGTTCAAAGCTTTACGCAAAGGTGAAACCATTTGGTATGCCCCTGATCATGATTACGGCAGAAAAAATGCCGTATTTGTACCTTTCTTTGCTGTACAAGAAGCCGCAACTACGACGGGCAGTTACTATCTGCTCAAATCCGCACCAAATTGTAAAGTTGTGCCTTTTGCCCCATTGCGTAATAAAGATGGTTCAGGCTATACGGTCAGTATTTCTCCACCTGTGGATTTTTCTGATCTTTCAGATGAAACTGCAATTGCTGCAAGAATGAATAAAGTCGTGGAAAAAGAAATCTTAAAAGGTGTGGAACAATACATGTGGCTCCACCGCCGATTTAAAACGCGTCCAACGGAAGATGAGCCGAGTTTGTATTCATAAGTGCGGTTGATTTTTCATCTGTTTTTGAATGCTAAACGACATATCGAAAAATAAGGAAAATTTTCCTTATTTTTTTCTTGATCTTTATATAATTAAATATATAATGAATCTCGTTTTAGATAGTAAACTTGTGTTATGACAAACACACTACTGGCTAGTGCATTCCCCCCACTCCTTTTGCACTAGCCATTTTTTTTGAAATCTCTTACCATATCTCACCTTTTTCTTTTTTCTTAGAAATTATGAACAATCTAGAACTTGAACGTTTACTAAACGAAAAACTTAGCACTGATAGAATTAACGATTACGCGCCTAACGGTTTGCAAGTAGAAGGCAAAGCGGAGATCAAAAAGATCATCACGGGTGTCACCGCAAGCCAAGCACTAATTGATTATGCCGTTGCACAACAAGCTGATGCGGTACTTGTCCACCATGGCTATTTTTGGAAAAGTGAAAATCCATGTATTCGCGGCATGAAAGGCAAACGTATCAAAACCTTGCTTGTGAATGACATTAATTTATACTGCTACCACTTGCCTCTGGATGTTCACCAAGAATTAGGCAACAATGCAAAACTTGCTCAGTTATTAGGTATTGACGATCTTCAG
>CAUETL010000048.1:0-11973 GCA_959020685.1 Parahaemophilus parainfluenzae
GAGCAGCGGACTTTTAATCCGTTGGTCGAAGGTTCGAATCCTTCACGACCCACCATCTATTTTACAGATCATTATTTAACCGGTTGGGTTGTTAGCTCAGTTGGTAGAGCAGCGGACTCTTAATCCGTCGGTCGAGAGTTCGAGCCTCTCACAGCCCACCAGTCAACATCTTATTCCTCCTATTTGTTAAAAAATTTACAAAAAATTAAAATATTTTCAAAATTCTTGACTATATTTAGCGGTTATTATGGTAGAATATCCACAAATTTAAGTCGGGCATAAAATGTTACAAAATATTCGAATTGTTTTGGTTGAAACATCACATAGCGGGAACATCGGTTCTGCGGCGCGTGCGATGAAAACAATGGGATTATCCAATCTTTATTTGGTCTCACCAAAATCGGTGGATGAGCAATCTATTACATTAGCAGCAGGCGCTGATGATGTTGTACGTAATGCCCACATCGTTGATACTTTTGAACAAGCAATAGAAGATTGCTCATTAGTGATTGGTACGAGTGCAAGATTACGTCATTTACAGAGTACGCTTATTGAGCCAAGAGAGTGTGCAGAGAAAGCCAGTGCACATCAAGGGCAAGTAGCGATCGTGTTCGGTCGTGAGCGTGTTGGACTCACAAATGAAGAATTACTTAAATGTCATTATCATTTAAATATCCCTGCTAACCCTGAATATTCTTCGCTCAATTTAGCGATGGCAGTACAGTTGGTAAGTTATGAAATGCGAATGGCATTTTTAACAAAAAATAAAACGGAAAGTACACTTTCAACGATAGAAGATATCTATCCAACAGCACAAGAAATGGAGTATTTTTTTGCTCATACGGAACAGGTGTATCAATCTCTTGGTTTTATTCAAAATCAAGGGGTTATACAAAAGTTAAGACGACTTTATAACCGTTCTTCTCTAGAAAAAAATGAATTAAATATTTTGCGAGGAATGTTAAGTGCGATTGAAAAACGCCTTAATCTGCAAAAAGAGTAAAATTGACTATCATAGTCAGATAGGTAAACTACCTAGATGGCGATTTATAGGGATGCTTTATGAAACTAACATCTAAAGGACGATATGCGGTTACCGCAATTTTAGATATCGCATTACACGCAGGAACAAACCCAGTTTGTTTAGCGGATATCTCAGAACGTCAAAATATTTCACTTTCTTATCTTGAGCAATTATTTGCCAAATTGCGTCGTGGTGGATTAGTAAAAAGCGTTCGTGGCCCAGGTGGTGGCTATCGTTTAGCGTTACCAACTGATCAAATTTCTATCGGTATGGTGATTTCAGCCGTCAATGAGAACATTAATGTCACAAGATGCCTTGGTAAAGGAAATTGCAAAGGCGGAGTAGAGTGTTTAACTCATACATTATGGCAAGATTTAAGTGATCGCATTTCTGATTTTTTAGATGAGATTACGTTAGCTGAACTTGTAGAGAAAAAATCAGGGAAGCATAAAGCTCACAAAGATTTTGATGACTTAATTGTAGTCAACCAATAATGGGAAAGTAGATTAAAGTGCGGTCAAATTGATAGCATTTTTAGTAGTTATTTAGGAGTGAAAATGAAATTACCAATTTATTTAGATTATGCAGCAACATGTCCAGTGGATGAACGTGTAGCTAAAAAAATGATGGAATATTTAACCATTGATGGTGTATTCGGTAATCCTGCATCTCGTTCACATAAATTTGGCTGGCAAGCTGAAGAAGCAGTTGATATTGCACGTAATCAAATTGCTGATTTAATTGGTGCAGATTCACGTGAAATTGTGTTTACTTCAGGCGCAACGGAAGCAGATAACCTCGCAATTAAAGGTGCGGCACACTTTTATCAAACAAAAGGTAAACACATTATTACTTGTAAAACTGAGCACAAGGCAGTATTGGATACTTGCCGTCAATTAGAACGTGAAGGCTTTGAAGTGACCTATTTAGATCCAGAAGAAGATGGTTTAATCGATCTTGAGAAATTCAAAGCGGCATTGCGTCCAGATACGATTCTTGTGTCAATTATGCACGTGAATAATGAGATTGGCGTGATCCAGGATATTAAAGCAATTGGTGAGCTTTGCCGTGCAAATAAAACGATTTTCCACGTAGATGCGACCCAAAGTGTCGGTAAAGTAGAAATTAATCTTGCTGAATTACCAGTTGATTTGATGTCAATGTCTAGTCATAAATTGTACGGACCAAAAGGTATCGGGGCACTATATGTTTGCCGTAAACCTCGCGTTCGTTTAGAGGCAATTATCCATGGTGGTGGTCACGAACGTGGCATGCGTTCTGGTACATTACCTGTACACCAAATTGTGGGTATGGGTGAAGCTTATCGTATTGCAAAAGAAGAAATGGCGACAGAGATTCCTCGTATAAGAGCTTTACGCGATCGCTTATATAATGGCTTGAAAGAAATTGAAGAAACCTATGTAAATGGTTCGATGGAACACCGCGTAGCAAATAACTTGAACATCAGCTTTAACTATGTTGAAGGTGAATCCTTAATGATGGCATTACGTGATGTGGCTGTTTCTTCTGGTTCAGCTTGTACTTCTGCTAGTTTAGAGCCATCTTATGTACTACGTGCACTAGGTCGTAATGATGAATTAGCACATAGCTCAATTCGTTTCACACTTGGTCGTTGGACAACGGAAGAAGAAATTGATTACACCATTAATTTAACACGTAATGCAGTAGCAAAACTTCGTGAATTATCGCCACTTTGGGATATGTTCAAAGAAGGCATTGATTTAAATACTATTGAGTGGTCAGCCCACTAATTTTAAAGGCGGCTAGTCCGCCTGATAGCAACTTATTTAGGAAAGGAACATAATATGGCGTACAGCGAAAAAGTTATTGATCATTATGAAAATCCACGCAACGTAGGTTCGATGGATAAAAAAGATAATTCAGTTGGAACAGGTATGGTTGGCGCACCGGCTTGTGGTGACGTTATGCAGTTACAAATCAAAGTAAATGATAGCGGCATTATTGAAGATGCGAAATTTAAAACTTATGGTTGTGGCTCAGCGATTGCATCAAGTTCTTTAATTACGGAATGGGTAAAAGGTAAATCGTTAGATGAAGCAGGCGCAATTAAAAACAGTCAAATTGCGGAAGAACTTGAATTACCACCGGTAAAAGTTCACTGCTCAATTTTAGCAGAAGATGCAATTAAAGCCGCTATTGCTGACTATAAAAATAAACAAGGTAAGTAATCAAAGTGCGGTTGAAAATGACCGCACTTTATCAATTTAAGGATCAGAATATGTCTATAACACTCACTGAAAAAGCGGCGCAACGAGTTCGTACTTTTCTTGAAAATCGTGGAAAAGGCATCGGTTTACGCTTAGGTGTGAAAACATCAGGTTGTTCGGGTTTAGGCTATGTGCTTGAATTCGTTGATGTGCTCAATGATGACGATCTTGTTTTTGAGCAGCATGGCGTGAAAGTGGTAGTCGATCCAAAAAGCTTGGTTTATTTAGATGGCATTGAGCTAGATTACGTTAAAGAAGGCTTGAACGAAGGCTTTAAATATAACAACCCGAACGTAAAAGAATCTTGTGGTTGTGGTGAGAGTTTCCACGTTTAAGGAATAGAAATGATAAATCCTTTTGCTATTTTTGATTTACCCGTTGCTTTCAATGTTGATCAAGCCATTTTGTCTGAGCGTTATTTAGCACTTCAAAAGAGCTTGCACCCAGATAATTTTGTTACAGCAGATGCACAAGAACAACGCATTGCAATGCAAAAGTCGACAGAAGTTAATGATGCATTAAAAACCTTGAAAGACCCAATTTTACGTGCGGAAGCAATTATTACGTTAAATACGGGAGAAGCACAGGATTTAGAGCAAAAGAGCACACAAGATGTGGCATTTTTAATGCAGCAATTAGAATGGCGAGAAGAACTCGAAAATATTGAGCAAAGCCAGGATGAGAATGCATTAGAATCCTTTGCGAAACGCGTTAAAAAAGAAACAAAAGAAATGTTGACCGCACTTGAAGCACAGCTTAATGAGCAACAATGGTCAACTGCAGCACAATTCTGCGATAAATTACGTTTTCTAAAAAAATTGGCGGATGAAATTAGCCAAGTAGAAGAACGTCTATTTGAATTATAATCTTGAGGGCGTTTAATACGCCCTTTTCGCTATTGATAAATGGGCAACTGCCCTCATACTAATGAAACCCGATTATGCAAACTTTAGAACAACTGACTGATGCCTCAAAATCTGCTTGGGGAACCATTTCCCAATGGATTGATCATGCTCGTAATCATTGTGAAGTGATTAAAAAAGATCAATCTAGTGCAGAACGTGAGCTTTTCACTATGCAAATGCCAACGTCTTCTCCTATGGGCGCGGTGATTTATGAAACCGGTGGCATTTTAATCCATTATGGTTGGTTGCGTATATTGGGTTCAGGCAGCTTTAAATTGCCACGTGGATTAATGGATTGGAATTTCAGCAAATCCTTTAATCAATCAGGTGATAAACCGAAATATTTGCTCGTTGCAGATGATGTCATTGGAGGGTATTTTGCCTTAAATGGTGGTTCTTTAGGGGATAATCTCGGCAAGATTTACTATTTTTCGCCGAAAGACTTAACTTGGCATGATTTAAATTTTACCTATACGGATTTCTTAGCTTGGGCATTAAATGGTGACATTGAAGCATTTTACCAAAATCTGTTTTGGCAAAATTGGCAAGAAGATGTAAAACAACTCGATGGTAATCACATGATTGTTTTTACACCAGAGCTTTCGGAAGATAAGACGACTGAGATTAATCAGCGTGAACGACGCGAAGTCAATATTGAAACGCATTACAATGCAAGTTTCACCGAACAAGATAAATTTGAGCAAGCTTATTCAGTCGCATAATCAGCTTTTAACGAATTAATTATTAGAGATAAAAAGAGATATGGCATTACTCCAAATTGCAGAGCCAGGACAAACGGCAGCACCACATCAACATCGTCTTGCGGTAGGGATTGATTTAGGTACAACAAACTCTTTAGTTGCCGCAGTGCGTAGCGGTCAAGCCACCATTTTGAATGATGAACAAGACAGAAGCCTTGTACCTTCAGTTGTGTATTATGGTGAAAATGAAAAACTTGTGGGTACTGAAGCATTTGCCAAAGCTGCAATGGATCCTAAAAATACGATTATTTCGGTTAAACGTCTGATTGGTCGTAGTCTTACCGATGTGCAATCACGTTACACAAACTTGCCCTATGAGTTTGTGGCAAGTGAGAATGGCTTACCATTATTGGTGACGCATCAAGGCAAAAAAAGCCCGATTGAAGTCTCTGCAGATATTTTATCTCGTTTAAATCATATCGCTGAACAACGCCTTGCTGGTGAGCTTTCAGGTGTAGTGATTACCGTTCCCGCGTATTTTGATGATGCTCAGCGTCAAAGTACGAAAGATGCAGCACGCCTTGCAGGGTTGAATGTATTACGTTTATTAAATGAACCCACTGCAGCAGCAGTCGCTTATGGCTTAGATAGCGGAAAAGAAGGCGTCATCGCTGTTTATGACTTAGGTGGTGGTACCTTTGATATCTCGATTTTACGCTTGTCTAAAGGTGTATTTGAAGTCTTAGCAACAGGTGGAGATACTGCCTTAGGTGGTGATGATTTTGACCATTTGATAGCAGATTGGATTGTTGAACAAGCGGGTATTCAACCACAAAATGTAAATGAGCAGCGTGAGCTTTTAAGCTTAGCGACTCAAACTAAAATTACTTTAACGAGTGAGCAAAGTGCGGTCATTTCTTGGCGAGGATTTGAAGGTGAGTTAAGTCGTGATCAATTCAATGAATTAATTCATTCATTGGTTAAACGTTCTTTATTAACCTGTCGTCGCGCATTGAAAGATGCGCATGTTGAAGCCGAAGACGTGCAAGAAGTGGTTATGGTTGGAGGCTCAACTCGCGTGCCTTACGTACGTGAGCAAGTAGGCGAATTCTTCGGTAAAACGCCATTAACCTCTATCGACCCAGATAAAGTAGTTGCCTTAGGTGCAGCAATTCAAGCGGATATTTTAGTGGGCAATAAGAATGACAGTGATATGTTGTTACTCGATGTTGTGCCGCTTTCTTTAGGTATTGAAACCATGGGCGGTTTAGTGGAGAAAATCATTCCACGTAACACCACGATTCCAGTGGCTCGCGCACAAGAATTTACCACCTTTAAAGATGGTCAAACTGCAATGACTGTACATGTGGTACAAGGAGAACGTGAGTTAGTGGATGATTGCCGTTCTTTAGGTCGTTTTACATTGCGAGGCATTCCGCCAATGGTAGCGGGGGCGGCACATATTCGTGTAACTTATCAAGTGGATGCGGATGGCTTATTAAGTGTGACCGCCATGGAAAAATCCACAAAAGTCCAAGCATCGATTCAAATTAAGCCTTCTTATGGTTTAACGGATGAAGAAGTAACGGCAATGATTAAAGCTTCTTTTGATAATGCAAAAGATGATATGCAAGCACGTGAATTAGCCGAGCAACGTGTTGAGGCTGATCGTGTGATTGAAAGCGTGATTGTGGCATTACAGCAAGATGGGGCGGAATTATTAACCGAAGCCGAATTCCACCAAATTGAAAATGCATTGAAACAATTAATGGATGTAAAAGAAGGTACAGATCGTCATGCTATCGCTCAGGGGATTAAAGCTCTTGATATTGCGACTCAAGAATTTGCGGCAAGACGAATGAATAAATCCATTAATCAAGCGCTGACAGGTAAATCTGTATCAGATATTGAGCAATAAAGTGCGGTTATAAATTAACGAGTTTTTATATTGAGGAAAGTAATATGCCAAAAGTGATTTTTTTACCGAATGAAGAATTCTGTCCAGAGGGTATGGTGGTTGATGCGGCAGCTGGCGACAACTTATTAGAAGTGGCACATAATGCGGGCGTTGAAATTCACCACGCTTGCGATGGTTCTTGTGCTTGTACAACATGCCATGTAGTCATTCGTGAAGGGTTTGATTCATTAAATGAAGCTACCGATCAAGAAGAAGATATGTTAGATAAAGCATGGGGCTTAGAAATGGATAGTCGCCTTTCTTGCCAATGTATCGTGGGCGATGAAGATTTAGTGGTGGAAATTCCTAAATATAATATTAACCATGCGAATGAGGCGGCTCACTAA
Source organism: Parahaemophilus parainfluenzae (assembly GCA_959020685.1). Taxonomy (GTDB): domain Bacteria; phylum Pseudomonadota; class Gammaproteobacteria; order Enterobacterales; family Pasteurellaceae; genus Haemophilus_D; species Haemophilus_D parainfluenzae_T. The sequence goes on from CAUETL010000048.1 coordinate 7,184, forward strand.
TGAAATGGACTGATGCCCAACTTATCGCAGAAGAGCTTTATGATCGTAATCCAGATTTAGATCCTAAAACGGTACGTTTCACGGATTTACATAAATGGATTTGCGAATTAGACGGTTTTGATGATGATCCTATGAAATCTAACGAGAGTATTCTGGAAGCGATTTTGTTGAAATGGTTAGATGAATACGAGTAATTGATTTGATTAATCAAGCAAGCTGAGAGGCTCGCTTTTTTTTTAAATAATTCATTCCAAAATAAAACCGCACTTTATTGCTAAAGTGCGGTTATTTTTATCATTGTTTTTAATTATTTTTTCTTCGCGTATTTCAAGGAGTCAATAGCAACCGCAAGGATGATAATGCTACCTTTAATGATATATTGCCAGTAAGGGTTTACACCGATATAAGTTAAACCGTAGTTAATAACGGTGAAGATGATAACACCTGTGATTACACCGATAACCGTACCCACACCACCAGCGAAAGATACACCACCTACTACGCAGGCAGCAATCGCATCTAATTCATACATGAAACCGAGGTTGTTGGTAGCACTACCGATACGGCCTGCTTCTAACATACCACCGAATGCATAGAACATACCTGCAATCATGTAAATCACAACAAGGTTACGCGCTACGTTTACGCCAGATACTTTTGCTGCTTCAGGGTTACCACCGATAGCAAAGATATTTTTACCGAAGCGTGTTTTATTCCACATTACCCAAACTAAGAATGCACAAATCGCCGCATAAATAGTGATGTAGGATAATTTGAATGAACCGAGTCTGAAGAAGCCTTGTGCGAAGTTAGAGAAAGATTCGCTGAAGCCAGCAATTGGTGAACCCCCTACGCCATCATAATAAAGTGAGTTAAAACCGTAAACGATGATCATGGTACCCATGGTTGCAATGAACGGGGTTACATTGAGATAAGCGATAACTAAACCATTCACTAAGCCGATTACAGCACCTACTGCACAAACAGTCAGGATAACTACTGGAATAGGAATTTCACCTAAATCAGGGAACACGCGGTTCATGTTTTCCATTGATTGCAAGAGGGTAGCAGAAATAACCGCTGCTAAACCGACTTGGCGACCGGCAGATAAGTCGGTACCTTGAGTGATAAGCAAGCCTGCAACACCTAGGGCAATAATGAGACGGACGGATGATTGAGTTAAAATGTTACTAAAGTTGCGAACATTCAAGAATGTTGGATCTTGTGCGATGATGATGCCAAGTAAAATCAACAACACAAAATAAATCGCATTTTGTTTTAAGAAATCGAATGATTTATTTTTTGGTAAGGCACTCATAATTTGTTCCTTTATGATTTATAAATATTTTGCGGCAAGTTGCAAAATTTCTTCTTGAGACGTTTTTGCCGTTTCAACGATGCCGGCAACACGACCGTTGCTCATGACCAAAATTCGGTCAGTTACGCCTAATAATTCAGGCATTTCTGATGAAATCATGATGATGCCTTTATCTTTTTTAGCGAGTTCTTGAATGAGCTGATAAATTTCAAATTTTGCCCCAATATCAATACCACGAGTTGGTTCATCGAGCATTAAGATATCTGGTTGGGTTAAAAGCCAACGGCCGATAATGACTTTTTGTTGGTTACCACCAGAAAGCGATCCAATCGTTGTTTTGTGAGAAGGTGTTTTCACGTTCATCGCATCAATCACCCACTGTGTATCGCTTGCCATTTTTTTGTTGCTGAGCAATTTCCAAGGGGTGAGGTAAGATTTCATATTTGAAATCAAAGAGTTGAATTCAATACTTAGGTTTGAATAAATCCCAGTTGAACGACGTTCTTCAGTTACCAAAGCAAAACCGTGGTTAATCGCCTCAAGTGCGGTATGATTTTTCACGATTTTTCCATTGAGCTTGATCGTCCCTTCTTTTAATTCGCGTACACCAAAAATGGCTTCCACAATATCGGTTCGTTTTGCACCAACAAGACCTGCAATACCTAAAATTTCACCTTTGCGTAAATTAAAGGAAACATCTTGAATAGAAGGTTGGTTCACCGCAGTTAAATGTTCCACTTCAAGCGTGATTTCTTTTGGTACGTTAGTTTTTTCAGGGAAACGTTGTGTTAATTCACGACCTACCATCATTGAAACAATTTCTTCCATGGTGGTGCCTTTAACTTGAACGGTATTGATCCATTTACCATCACGAAGAATGGTGATTTCATCACAAATTTTGAAGATTTCATCCATTTTGTGTGAAATATAGATAATGCCACAACCGCGATCTTTTAATTTTTGAATAATTTTGAAAAGATGTTCCACTTCTTTTTCTGAAAGTGAGGATGTTGGCTCATCCATAATGACGATTTTAGCGTTATAAGAGAACGCTTTCGCAATTTCGATCATCTGCATTTGTGAAACGGAAAGTTTCGCCACTTTTTCTCTTGGATCAACATCAATATCCAATTCATCGAAAATCGCTTTGGTATCACGATACATTTTGGCGTGATCCACAAAAGGGCCTTTTAGTGGGTAGCGACCCAACCATAAATTATCCATTACACTGGTTTGACGCACCAAGTTAAGTTCTTGGTGAACCATTGAAATCCCATTTTCAAGGGCTTCTTTTGATGTTTTAAAATCAACAGGTTTGCCTAAGAATAAAATTTCACCTTCGTCTTTTGCATAAATTCCGAAGAGGCATTTTAATAATGTCGATTTACCCGCCCCGTTTTCGCCCATTAAGGCATGAACAGAGTGAGAACGAACTGTTAGATTGGCGTGATCAAGGGCTTTTACACCGGGGAAAGACTTACTGACATCCGTCATCGTCAGTAGTACATCACTGTCTTGGGTTTGAGTTGTCATATCCAACCTCATCAAAAAGGGGGAAAGGGAATTTGGGTTTCCTTTCCCCCTAAAATTAAAGAAAAGCAATAGATTTTCTTATTTTAAGAATTCACTTAGGTTATCTTTATCCACACCAACATAAGGAATACGTACAACACGGTTTTCTAATTTCCATTTTGTACCTTCTGTTGCTGCTTTACCGTTAGCAAGGTTTGCAGAAAGTTGAACAACTGCTTTACCTTGGTTAACACCATCGTTTAACACAGTACCAGCAATTTCGCCTTTCTTAATTAATTGAAGTACTTCTGGTAATGCATCCACACCAAAGATTGGTAATTTTTTACCGTGTGCTTTGGTTGCTTCTAACGCACCTAACGCCATACCGTCATTGTTTGAAATGATCATTTCAATTTCGTTAGCTTTAGAGCTAGATAACCATGCATCCACTTTATCTTTAGCCATCGCTGCATCCCACATACCGGTATCAATAAATAATTGTTCGGTTGGAATACCTTTAGCATTCAATTGCTCAATCACATATTTAGTACGTGCTTCAGCATCTGGGTGGCCTGGTTCACCTTTTAATAATACATATTGGATTTTACCGTCTTTATTTAAGTCTAAGGCTGGCATTGCTTTCCATTGTTTTGCAATTAAATCACCTTGGATTAAGCCTGATTCTTTCGGGTCTGTACCAACATAGTAAGCGTGATCGTAGCTACCGATAGCTTTTGCACCAGGGTCTTTATTGAAGAAAACAACAGGAATGTCATCTTGTTTCGCTTTGTTGATCACAGTGGAAGCTGCAGCTGGGTCCACTAAGTTAATGGCTAGAGCTTTTACACCTTTAGAAAGCAAACCATCTACTTGGTCGTTTTGAATAGATTGTGCATTTTGAGAGTCATTCATTAATAACTCAATGCCGCCAAGGGCTTTCGCTTCTTTATCGATTTCTTTACGCATTAATGACATGAAGTTGTCATCATATTTATAAATGGTAACACCAATACGGTTATCGGCTGCGAAACCTGAAGTTGCTGAACCTAAACCGATTGCTAAAGCGACTGCACTTAATACTGCTGTTTTTTTCATAAAAACGCTCCTATTAGAGAAAGAGATTTTATTGTTGATTTTTATATACCAAATAGAGGAATGTTGCGTACATCTATTGCAACTGAATCCATCATAACGAAATAAAAATTGTTAATCTGTGATCAAACTCACATAAATGAAAACGATTACATGGCAATGTTTAAATTTGTGATCTCCATCACGGTTTCATTGCATTTTCTACAGAAAAACGTCTCACCAAGGTTGGATTAAATTGGACAACAGTCGGTGTAACAATAGACGAATCAACTAAGCTCAAAGCCAGTTTCGCCGCATAATTTGCCATTAAATCAATTGGATAGCGAATAGTGGTAAGCTTCGGAATCAAATATCGAGCAATTGGCATATCATCAAAGCCCACAATGGAAAACTGTTTCGGCACTTTGATATTGTTTTCATTTAAAACGGAAATTGCTCCCGCTGCCATCGTGTCATTATAGGCTACAACCGCTGTTAAGTTAGAGTTGTAGCTCAATAAATCAATCATCGCCTTTTCACCGCCTTCAAAATCCGGTGAATTATGCACAATGGCTTGTTCGACAATGGGGAAGTTATGTGCTTCTAAGGCCTCTAAATAACCTTCTTTACGCTCGGTTTCATCTAAAATACCGTGATTAGATCCAATGTAGGCGATGTGCTTATGACCATAACGAATCAGCATTTCAGTCGCGAGATAGGTACCTTGGCGGTTATCAAGACTGACGCAACGATTTTCATAACCTGAAATCACACGGTTAATCACAACCATACCCGGTACATTTTCAAGATAATGACGTAATTCTTCGTCTGAAAGGGCTTTGGAATGAACGACCAGACAGCTACAACGCTTGCGCAGCAAGGTATCAAT
>CAUETL010000049.1:0-11760 GCA_959020685.1 Parahaemophilus parainfluenzae
TAACAGAGGTAATCCCCGCTTTTTTCCAATCAGCCACATCTTTTGCCATACGATAGCCATTTGTCGTAACGGCTAATTGACGAATACCATCAATGTTAGCGATGCTTTCAGCAATAGAAATAAAATCTTTGCGTAAAGTCGGTTCGCCACCCGTTAAACGGATTTTTTCAGTGCCCATTTCAGCAAATGCTTGAGCAAGATGGGTAATTTCTTTTAAAGTTAAGAAACTTGGCTTGTTAGCTTCAGGTTGATAACCATCAGGCAAACAATAGGTACAACGAAAATTACACTGATCGGTAATCGACAGTCGTAGATAGTAATATTGGCGTTGGAAAGGATCGACTAAGCGAGACTCTCCTACGTTCTTGATAGGAATGGATTGCATTTTACACCTTTCTAAATATGGAGAGGATAAACCGTTTCCAGCGTATCCCTGAATAACGTACCGCGTTATTGGCTTGCCGCCGTATTTCCTATGAAACTTAGGTTAAACAAGCTCGGAGTTATGCGTTAAAAATAAATTGTGTTGGTATTGTAATAAAAGCAAGCGGTTAATAGCAATAATTTGATAGAATAACCCGACTATATTGATAAAAATAACAGAATTAACTTATATAAAAAAATATATAACATTATTTTTTATAATAATTTATAGGTAAAAAAGGAAGAAAAATGTCTGATTTATCTCGTCACAGCCGTCATGAACATTTAGACGAAATCAAACATATTGTTGCCATTGGTGGTGGTCATGGATTAGGGCGTGTATTATCGGCGCTTAGTTTTATGAAAGAGCGTTTAACCGGTATTGTCACCACCACAGATAACGGCGGTTCAACGGGTCGCATTCGTCAAGAACAAGGCGGTATTGCATGGGGAGATCTACGTAATTGCTTAAATCAAATCATTATTGAACCGAGCACGGCCTCTGCATTATTTGAGTACCGCTTTACTGGCGAAGGTGAGCTTTCTGGGCATAATTTAGGCAATTTAATGCTTAAAGCTTTAGAAGATATGCATATTCGCCCTATTGAAGCCATTAACTTGATTCGTGAATTACTCAAAGTAAAATCTCACATTATTCCCATGTCAGAAGAACCTGTTCACCTTGCGGCGAGTTTAGGTTCAGGCTCCAGTATTGTAGGTGAAGTGAGCATTGATAATTTAACAGAATTACCCCAATCACTTTTCTTAGTGCCCATGGTTAAAGCCGCACAAGAAGCCATCCAAGCATTGGAGCAAGCGGAAGTCATTTTACTTGGTCCAGGAAGTTTCATGACGAGCATTATGCCTCCGCTATTGCTACCTGAATTAGCTACTGCCCTGCGTGATAGCAAAGCGAAAGTGATTTTTATTGATAACTTAGGGGTAGAAATTGGCGCAGCCTCTCAACTTTCACTGGCTGATCGAATTCAGAAAATTCATGAAATTGTTGGCGAACCCATTATTGATGGTGTCATTACACCTTATCGCGAAAAAAGTGCGGTCGATTTGTCCACCATTTCTTCCGTTAAAATCTTAGCTAAACGCTTGAATGCCGATGATATCAGCTATCGTCATGATCGGACATTACTTGCCAAAGCTATCGATGAATTAGTGGGTGAATTAGATTACGAATAAAAAAACCGCACGTTAAAGTGCGGTCATTTTTTGCTTATTTTTTCCCGAATACTCTTACATTCGTAAAACCATTTTCTTTTAAATAAAGCGCTTGCAGTTTACTCATCACGCCTCTTTCACAGTAAAGCACATAGTTTTTACTTTGATCTAATGAACCGAATTGCGAAGATAATTTGTAAAACGGCAACTGCATTACTTGATGCTCGTCTGATTCAAATGGATTTTCATCTGTCTCTTCTGGGCTACGAATATCTAAAATAATATCGTTTTCACCAAGTACTGAAATGGTATCCACTTCTACCACTTCTTTCTCCGTTTCTTCTGCAATTTGGCGAATATCTAAATATTGTGCATTTTCAACCGCACTTTCCAACACGCCAAAATCAAAGTGATTTTCTTCTTCAAGAATTTTTTCACGTACCGCTTTAATCGTTGGATTTTTAGAAATCACCCCACAGAATTCCGGCATTGATTTAGCAATATCATCGGTACCGATCTCTTTCGCCATTGCGATAATTTGTTCTTTATCATGAGTAATAAGTGGACGTAATACTAATGCATCGGATGCTTCATCAATTAAGCGTAAATTGGTTAAAGTTTGGCTTGAAACTTGTCCGAGTGCTTCGCCAGTAACGATAGCTTGAATATCAAAGCGTTGTGCGACTTTACTTGCAGCTCGTACCATCATTCGTTTTAACACGACGCCCATTTGTCCGTTATCGACTTTCTCTAAAATCTCGCCCACTACGCCTTCAAAAGGAATGGCAATAAAGCGAACTTTATGGGATGAGCTATAGCGATTCCAAATATGGTAAGCCATTTGTTTCACGCCAATTTCATGGGCTGCGCCGCCCAAATTGAAGAAACAATAATGCACACGTGAACCACGGCGAATAAGCATATAACTGGATACGCCTGAGTCAAAGCCACCTGAAATCAATGAAAGCACATCTTCTTGTGTCCCAATTGGATAACCACCAAGACCAACATGACGAGCTCTTACCAGCATCATTTTGTCATCTTCAATATCAATACGCACCGTCACATCAGGATTTTTTAAGCGTACTTTTGCACTTTCAATATGCTGATTTAAACCACCGCCGATATAACGTTCTGCTTCAATGGAACTGAAATCATGTTTCCCTTTACGTTTTACGCGTACACAAAAGGTTTTGTTTTCTAGTTGAGCAGCGACATCCGCTAAGGTAAACTCAAAGATATGATGTAAATCGGTAAACGGTTTTTCTTCCACTTCTAAAAAATGATGAATCCCCGGAATGCGTTGTAAAAGCGCAATCAACTCTTTACGATTGGCTTCATTTTTTGACCGCACTTCGATGTAATCCCAATGACGAACAACCGCTGTTTCTTCATCATATTTCTGTAAAATATTGCGGATATTTGAGGTCAAAATTTTTGCGAAACGCTTACGCACGGTTTCGCTTTTAATCATAATTTCAGGAAAAAGTTTAACGATAAATTTCATAATAATCTGTGAATAATAAAAAATGGCCGTATTGTACGCTAAATTCCAGATCCCACAAAGTTCAAATTCTCACGAAAAACTGACCGCACTTTGAAATAAGTTTTTAACATCCCTATAAAAATCAAGTACAATACGGGGCAATTTATTCATCTGAAAAGGATAATTTAATGGCGCGTAAACCAGCAAATGCTGAACCTGATTTTGAAACAACACTTGCACAATTAGAAACAATTGTGACAAAACTTGAAAGCGGTGAATTACCATTGGAAGATGCGCTGAAAGAATTTGAGAACGGCATTAAATTGGCTCAACTTGGTCAAGAACGCTTACAACAAGCAGAACAACGTATTCAAATTTTGTTACAAAAAAGCGAAACCGCCCCATTAAGTGATTATCAAGGGGACGAGTAATCCATGAGTTATCAATTCGGCACTGAACTTAAACAAGTTCAAGATCGCATTAATCAGTTTTTAGCCAATCAATTTGAAGAAATTGACTCTTATAATGCCCCTTTGCGTGATGCCATGAAATATGGCTTATTGCTAGGCGGCAAACGCGTTCGTCCTTTCCTTGTCTATGCAACGGGTAAAATGCTGGGGGCAGAAATGCCAGCTGTAGATTACGCCGCCGCAGCCATTGAATCTATCCATGCTTATTCTTTAATCCATGATGATTTGCCTGCCATGGACAATGATGAACTTCGTCGTGGTCAACCAACTTGTCATATTGCTTTTGATGAAGCTACGGCCATTTTAGCTGGCGATGCATTACAAACTTTTGCCTTTGAAATTCTTACTGAAGCCCCTTCTCTTTCTGCGGAACAAAAATTGCAATTAGTGAAAGTATTGGCTCAAGCATCTGGCGTACAAGGCATGTGTTTAGGGCAAAGTTTAGATTTAATTTCTGAGCATAAACAAGTTAATTTAGACGAATTAGAACTTATTCATCGCAATAAAACTGGTGCGTTGCTAACAGCTGCATTAAAACTGGGTTTTATCTGTTCTCCTCACTTTCAAAACAAAGAATTAGAGCAACAACTAGAACGTTATTCACAAGCTATTGGTTTAGCTTTCCAAGTACAAGATGATATTTTAGATATTGAAGGTGACAGTGCTGAAATCGGTAAACCGGTGGGGTCTGATTTAGGTTTAGATAAAAGCACTTATCCAAAGCTGTTAGGGTTAGAGGGCGCGAAACAAAAAGCTCAAGAACTCTATCAAACCGCCTTACATGAATTAGACAATTTACCTTTTGATACCACTGCATTGCGTGCATTAGCTGAATTTATTGTCAATCGTAAAAGTTAATGGTGACAGCACTGACTTTGATTTCTCAAAGTGCGGTCACTTTTTTCACATTTTAGGACTAACGAATATATGAACAACTATCCTCTTTTATCCTTAATTAATTCGCCGGAAGATTTGCGTCTTTTAAATAAAGATCAGCTTCCGCAACTTTGTCAGGAGTTACGGAGTTATCTGTTGGAATCCGTTAGTCAAACTAGTGGTCATTTAGCATCTGGTCTTGGTACTGTTGAATTAACGGTTGCACTACATTACATTTTCAAAACCCCTTTTGATCAATTAATTTGGGATGTGGGCCATCAAGCTTATCCACACAAAATCTTGACAGGTCGTCGAGATCAAATGTCCACCATTCGCCAAAAAGGCGGCATTCACCCCTTCCCTTGGCGTGAAGAAAGTGAATTTGATGTATTAAGTGTTGGCCACTCTTCTACTTCAATCAGTGCAGGACTAGGTATTGCTGTTGCCGCAGAACGTGAAAATGCAGGTCGCAAAACCGTTTGTGTGATTGGTGATGGTGCAATCACTGCGGGGATGGCATTTGAAGCCTTAAACCATGCAGGTTCTTTGCATACTGATATGTTGGTCATTTTAAATGACAATGAAATGTCTATTTCTGAAAATGTGGGGGCATTGAATAATCACCTTGCTCGCATTTTCTCTGGTTCATTATATTCAACCGTTCGTGATGGCAGTAAAAAAATCTTAGATAAAGTACCGACCGTTAAAAACTTTATGAAGAAAACCGAAGAGCACATGAAAGGCGTGATGTTCTCGCCAGAAAGTACGCTTTTTGAAGAACTCGGTTTTAACTATATCGGGCCAATTGACGGGCATAATATTGATGAATTAATTGCTACTTTAAGCAATATGCGCGATCTCAAAGGACCGCAATTCTTACACATCAAAACTAAAAAAGGAAAAGGTTACGAGCCTGCAGAAAAAGACCCGATCGGTTTCCATGGTGTGCCAAAATTTGACCCAACAAGCGGTCAACTCCCGAAATCAAATGCCAAACCAACCTATTCAAAAATCTTTGGTGATTGGTTATGTGAAATGGCGGAACAAGACGATAAATTAGTCGGTATTACACCTGCAATGCGTGAAGGTTCTGGCATGGTAGAATTTTCAGAACGATTCCCGCAACAATATTTTGATGTGGCCATCGCTGAACAACATGCTGTCACTTTTGCTGCGGGCCTTGCAATTGGTGGTTATAAACCTGTTGTAGCCATTTATTCTACCTTCTTACAACGTGCTTATGATCAGCTTATTCACGATGTTGCTATTCAAAACTTACCTGTTCTCTTTGCCATCGATCGTGCAGGTATCGTAGGTGCTGATGGTCAAACTCACCAAGGTGCGTTTGATTTAAGTTTTATTCGCTGCATTCCGAATATAATCATTATGACACCAAGTGATGAAAATGAATGTCGCCAAATGCTTTATACGGGTTATAAATGTGGTAAACCGGCTGCGGTACGTTATCCGCGTGGAAATGCAATCGGCGTAGAATTAACCCCACTTGCAGAATTAGAAATTGGTCGTTCAAAAATGGTTCGTGAGGGTGAAAAAATCGCGATTCTGAATTTTGGTACACTCTTACCAGCTGCTTTATTTGTGGCAGAAAAACTCAATGCGACTGTTGTCGATATGCGCTTTGTGAAACCAATTGATGAAGCTCGTATTCTAGAAGTGGCAAATACCCATGACGTCATAGTGACATTGGAAGAAAATGCGATTCAAGGTGGTGCAGGTTCTGCTGTTTCAGAAGTGCTAAATTCTCATGGAAAAACAACCGCACTTTTACAACTTGGTTTACCTGATATTTTTATTCCGCAAGGCACACAACAAGAAGCGCTTGCTGAAATTAAATTAGATGAAAAAGGGATTGAAGAGCAAATTATTGCCTTTATAAAGGGCTAAATTCGTTCATTTGGGTTTAATTTTGATATTTTTAAAATTTTTTTCAAAAATATCGAACTATTTCAAAAACACATAGTCTGATACATTGCTAGTGCACTGCATATTGCAGTTATCTTTTTGAAGTTTCTTATAAATTAAGACCTCCCCGCTATTCAAGTTTTGAGTAGCGGTTTTTTCTTTTTTGGAGGTAATAAAAAAGGACGCTTTTCAGCGTCCTAATTTTTGAATCTAAACTTTAAAAAATTAAAGTGCAGATTTTGCTTTTTCAACTAATGCAGCGAACGCTACTTTGTCGAATACAGCGATATCAGCAAGGATCTTACGGTCGATTTCAACAGACGCTTTTTTCAAGCCGTTGATGAATTTGCTGTAAGATAAACCATTTTGACGAGCCGCAGCGTTGATACGTGCAATCCATAATTGACGGAATTGACGTTTACGTTGACGACGGTCACGATATGCGTATTGACCAGCTTTGATCACCGCTTGGAAAGCAACGCGATACACGCGTGAACGTGCACCATAATAACCTTTAGCAGCCTTAAGAACTTTCTTATGGCGTGCTCTTGCAATAACACCACGTTTTACACGAGCCATTATTTAATCTCCTATGTAATATTTTTAACTAATTTAACTAATCGTACGTTTTGCTTAAATAACGGCTTATGCGTATGGTAAGCAAGCTACTACTAAAACTTGGTCTGCTTTCGCAACCATTGATTTATGACGTAAATGACGTTTACGTTTAGTTGTCTTTTTAGTCAAAATATGACGTAAGTGAGATTGTTTACGTTTGAAACCGCCAGAAGCTGTTTTTTTGAAACGCTTAGCAGCACCACGTACTGTTTTAATTTTAGGCATTGTTAAAATAACTCCGCATTTTAAGTTAAACACATAATTAGGCGAATCCGAAGATTACTTGTAGGCACTAATTATTCCAATATGGCAAATTGAATTGCCCTTCTCCAAAAGCAATTAGGCTGCGTAGTTTGCCCAATATGCAGTTGTATTCTCACCGAAGTGAAAATTCGATTATCTAGATTAGATCTAAATAAAAAATTATTTTTTCTTAGGTGCTAATACCATTACCGCTTGGCGACCTTCTAATTTACCCGGTGCAGATTCCACTACTGAAATGTCAGCCAAATCGTTTTTAACGCGTTCTAATACGTCTAAACCGATATCTTGGTGAGCCATTTCACGACCACGGAAACGTACGGTAATTTTCGCTTTATCGCCATCTTCTAAGAAACGAATTAAGCTACGTAATTTAACTTGGTAGTCACCTTCGTCTGTACCTGGACGGAATTTAATTTCCTTCACTTGTACGACTTTTTGTTTTTTCTTCTGTTCTTTTGCAGTTTTGCTCTTCTCATAGAGGAACTTGCCGTAGTTCATAATACGACAAACCGGTGGTTCGGCATTCGGACTAATCTCAACTAAATCAAGCGCTGCTTGTTCTGCCATATCTAAGGCCTGTTGAATTGATACAATCCCCGCTTGTTCACCATCTTGGTCAATCAAACGAACTTCTTTTACTCGAATTTCATCGTTAATGCGATTCGGGCGGTTAGCTGCCGGAGCTTTTTTTACGGTTTTGATAATGTTATTCCTTCTATTTATTTAAGATAAAACCCACTGCATTTAAAACAGAAGATTTTTTCAATCATTTGCTATAAAAACAAACAAAAAACGGGCAAAATTTTATAGTATTTGCCACGTTTATGCAACAAGGATTTCTATTCCTTTAAATATCAGCGGGTAAAGCACTTATTTCCGCAGAAATACTTTCACCAAATTGAAGTAATTTCTCTAATCTCGCAGTTTCAATACACACCATATTTCGATATCCATCTGCTTTCATTGCACTTGGTGTTTTCTCCCAAGGATTCCATAGCACAATTGAATCTGCGTGATGATGGGTAATTTGAATCCGTCGATTAAATACCTTATCCACCAAGAATGTTTTATCTTCCTCTAATGTATAAATACAATCGACGCCCTGCTCAATTTTACGAGTTGAAGGAACATCAGTATGTTTACCTTGTAATGAGTCATAACAACGGCTTGGTAAATTTGGGACTTCAATTTGTGAAATATCACCAATATTAAAATAACTGTGTAATGCCGCTTGAGCAGGTTCTTGCCCTAAATGCGTTAAAGTCATTGTGCATTTATCGGTAAATTCCATTTTCATTTTGGCTTCAATCACACCATATTCAGAAAAGAGCGAAAATTTTAACCGCACTTTATTTGCTTGGAGTTCATAATCACTTAATTGCCAAAAACGTAAACGCGCTGTACCGTGTGAAGGTTGTTTAACGCCTCCAAACCAAGGGTAACAAAGCGGTACACCACCACGAATTGCAACGCCTTGTGTGAAAGGTTCAATATCACTTAACCAAAAGACATCCTGCTCTGCCCCTTTAGGTCGCCAATTTAATAGCTGTGCCCCTTGTAATGCAATTCGAGCTGAACCCACTGGATGATTTAAGGTTAAAACAGGAATTTCATTGATATGTTCTAAAGTTAATTCTGGTGTTAATTGTTGAATTTGAGCTGTCATATTCGCCTCCTTGTGATAAGGCTATTATATAGAAGAAAGAGATACTTGAGTTTATTTTTATACCGTGAATATAAAAAAACCGCACATCAAAGTGCGGTCATTTTTAATTAAGATTTTAAAGAGTCAACTACTCTTCACCCAACAATTTCAACTCACGTTGTCTGACTTGGGATTTTAAGATTTCAGCAAATTCTTCAATCGTGAAAGTGCCTAAATCTGCACCTTTGCGGGTACGAACAGCTACTTTGCCTTCAGCGATTTCTTTATCACCGCAAACAAGCATATAAGGTACGCGACGTAAGGTGTGTTCGCGGATCTTGAAGCCGACTTTCTCATTACGTAAATCTGCTTTAACACGTAATCCTGCATCAGAAAGTTGTTTCACGACTTTTTGCACGTAATCCGCTTGGCTGTCTGTAATATTCATCACAACCGCTTGAACTGGTGCTAACCATGCTGGGAAGAAGCCCGCATACTCTTCAGTAATGATACCAATGAAACGTTCAATCGAACCTAAAATCGCACGGTGAATCATAACCGGTGTACGACGGTCATTATCTTCTGCGACATAAGATGCATTTAAACGGCCCGGTAAAGCAAAGTCTAATTGGATCGTACCGCATTGCCATTCACGATCTAAACAGTCGCGTAATGCAAACTCAATTTTCGGACCGTAGAATGCACCTTCACCTTCTTGAATTTCATATTCAAGACCGTTATGTGCTAATGCTGCCGCAAGACCTGCTTCAGCACGATCCCACATATCATCAGCACCGATACGTTTTTCAGGACGAGTAGATAATTTCACCTGAATATTTTGGAAACCGAACGTACTGTAAATGTCGTAAACCATTTTGATACAGCTGGTTACTTCGCTTTCAATTTGATCTTCAGTACAGAAAATGTGGGCATCATCTTGAGTGAAGCCACGTACACGCATTAAACCGTGTAAAGAACCCGATGGTTCATTACGGTGACAAGAACCAAATTCCGCCATACGGATTGGTAAATCACGGTAAGATTTTAAACCTTGGTTAAAGATTTGAACGTGTCCCGGGCAGTTCATTGGTTTAATCGCATATTCACGGTTTTCTGATTGTGTAGTAAACATCAAATCGCCGTAGTTTTGCCAGTGACCTGTTTTTTCCCATAACACACGGTCCATCATGAACGGACCTTTTACTTCTTGATAATCGTATTCTTTTAATTTAGTACGTACGAAGGTTTCCAATTCACGGAAAATTGTCCAACCATCGTTATGCCAGAACACCATACCCGGTGCTTCTTCTTGCATATGATATAAATCTAACGCTTTACCGATTTTACGGTGGTCACGTTTTGCCGCTTCTTCTAAGCGAGTTAAGTATTCCGCTAATTGTTTTTTATCAGCCCAAGCCGTACCGTAGATACGTTGTAACATTTTATTTTTGCTATCACCACGCCAGTACGCACCAGCCACTTTCATTAATTTGAAGTGTTGACAGAAACGCATATTCGGCACATGTGGCCCACGACACATATCAATGTATTCTTCGTGATGATAAAGCGCAGGCGTTGCGGTACGTTCGATATTTTCATCTAATATAGCCATTTTGTATGGCTCGCCGCGTTTTTCAAAAGTATCTCTTGCTTCTTGCCAGCTTACCGGAGTTTTGATGACGTCATAATTGGTTTTCGCCAATTCAAGCATACGTTTTTCGATAGCATCAATGTCTTCTTGCGTTAAAGAACGGTCTAAATCCACGTCATAATAGAAGCCATTTTCAATCGTTGGACCGATTGCCATTTTGACATCTGGGAATAATTGTTTGATAGCGTGACCTAGCAAGTGTGCGCAAGAGTGACGAATAATTTCTAAACCGTCTTCATCTTTTGCCGTAATAATTTCAAGGTTAGCATCTTCATTGATGATGTCACAGGCATCATGACGTACGCCGTTTACACGGCCGGCAATGGTTGCTTTGGCAAGACCGGCTCCGATATCTTGAGCCACTTCTAACACGGAAACAGGACGATCAAATTCGCGTTTAGAACCGTCCGGTAAAGTAATAATAGGCATAATTTTTCCTTATACAGTGGTCGCCCATACGAAAGGCAACATGCAAATAATGATTAAAAACAAACCGCACTTTCATTCACTCCCACTATCGAGCAAACCAAGTGCGGCGGAGAATTTTAACACTTTCCACCACACTTGTTAATATCTCGCTGAATTCTTTCCAATGAGTAAACAATGATTTTCCTTATAGCTACTTTATCTATTCAAAATTTTCGATAAAATGACCACACTTTTGATAGACACAAATTAAAGGAAACTCTATGAACGTATTAGTATTAAAATCAAGCATCCTTGCAGATAACTCTCAAAGCAATAAATTAGCCAATTACACCATTGAGAAATTAAATGGTCACAACATTGTGGTACGTGATTTAGCGGCGCAACCCCTTCCCCATTTTGATGCAACGGCGGCAACTGCGGTACGTGGCGAACCTAAAACAGCAGAAGAAAATGCACTTTTAGCTTTATCAGATGAATTAGTGGCAGAATTAAAAGCGGCAGATATTATCGTAATTGGTGCACCAATGTATAACTTAGGCATCCCAACACAACTTAAATCCTATTTTGATTTTATCGCGCGTCCTCGTGTAACATTCCAATACACCGCAAATGGCCCTGAAGGTTTACTTCAAGGTAAAAAAGCGATTGTGTTAGCAAGCTTTGGTGGCATGTATGATGAAAACAATAATGTGACAAATTACTTAAAAGCGATTTTAGGTTTTGTTGGCATTACCGATGTTCAGTTTGCTTATGCAAAAGGTATCGGATTAGGTGCTGAAGCGATTGAAAAAGCACAACGTTC
>CAUETL010000050.1:0-11470 GCA_959020685.1 Parahaemophilus parainfluenzae
TTATTCTAATTTACAAGCGGCTAAACGTGGGATTGAAGTTGAGGTGACTCTACCTGTTTCAGCAGGTTTACAAGCTGGACAAACTTCAGTTTATTATGGTGATGAGCAAGTTGGTTTGCTTTCGTCTTTAAGAACAGTCGAAAACAATGAAGATATTTTACAAGGGACATTATTAATTGAGCCAAGCCAGGCTAATCTATTAAAAACCAATACACATATTGTGTTGAAAAATCGTAAGTTAGATTTAGGCGATATTGCTAACCCACAGAAATTCTTCCGTGGTGATTATTTCGAAATTATTCCAGGAAGTGGAGAAAGCAAAACGCAATTCGAAGTCATTCGTGAAAATGAGTTATTGCTCAAAGCACCAAATACGTTGGTTTTAACCTTAACGGCACCAGAGACTTATGGTATCGCGGAAGGGCAATCCGTGTTTTATAACAATATTGCCATTGGGCAAATTGTGAAGCAGCACTTAAATGTTGATGGTGTCAAATTTGAAGTGGCGATTGCGTCAGAGTATCGCAATCTTATTCATGAAAATACCCAGTTTGTCGCTGCCTCTAATTTTGATGTGAGTTTGGGTATTGATGGCTTACGTTTTGAATCTGCAACACCATCAAAATGGTTGCAAGGTGGCGTGCGTGTATTAGCGAAAAAAGGAAGTGGCGCACCGCATTCTACATATCCACTTTATAAGGATATTAGCAGTGCAGAAACGGGCGTTACGGGCAACTTAGTGAATCCAACGATTGTGTTACATTCCACGAATTTGCCAAGTATTAGCAAAGGTTCTGTGGTGCTTTATCGCCAGTTTGAAGTGGGTAAAATTATTAACGTAAGACCGAAAGCCAATAATTTTGATATTGATGTGTATATTTATCCTGCTTATCAAGATCTTCTAACAGATAAAAGCGTATTCTGGGTTGAAAGTGCGGCACAGATTGATATTACGCCGAAAGGCATTAGTATCCAGGCTTCACCGGTTGCTCGTTCATTAAAAGGCGCGATTAGTTTTGATAATACGGGTTCAGGCAAAAATAAAACACTTTATCCAAGTGAACTGCGAGCTAAATCAGCAGGACAAGTGATTACGTTAATAACAGATGATGCAACCGCTTTAAGTAAAGGAATGAGCTTGCGTTATCTTGGTATGAATGTGGGTGAAGTTGAGCAGATTGCCCTTGATCAAAAAACAAATCGTATCACAGCAAAAGCATTAATTAATCCAAGTTATATGGGGATGATTGCAAAAGAAGGTACGGTATTTAAAGTGATTTCCCCACAAATCTCAGCGGGTGGAATTGAAAACTTAGATAGCCTTTTACAGCCTTACATTGATATTGAGTTAGGCAAAGGCCCATCAAAAACACAGTTTAATTTAGCGCAAACCGCACAACCTCGAAATAAATACAGCAATGGCGTGCCATTTATTTTGGAAACCAGTGATGCGATGAATTTAACAGAAGGATCACCTGTGCTTTATCGAGGCGTTGAAGTGGGAACCGTTCGTAAGTTTGAATTGAATTCTTTAGGTGATCGTGTGTTGGTACATATTGCGATTACACCGAAATATCAACATTTGGTACGTAAAAATTCAGAGTTCTGGGTTTCATCAGGTTATGATTTCAACCTTGGTTGGAAAGGCGCTGAATTTAATACTGGTAGTGTACAACAATTGTTGAAAGGGGGCATTTCGTTCTCGACTCCATCGGGTACGATCGTTCAACCGCAAGCAACAGCAAATCAGCGCTTTATGTTGCAAGTGAAGAAACCAGCTGAAGCACCAACTTGGAATTCGGGTGCTTTACCGGCAAATCAATAAAACATAAAAAGAAATAACCGCACTTTTGAATAATCAAAGTGCGGTTATTTTTTTAGGCGTTTTGAATGGTGTTATTGACCCATATTTTTGACTGATTTTAAAAAGCCCTTGGCTGAAGTATAGACTTCATCTTTGCCCTGAGCATGTAAAATCATATCGGACATTTCACGGAAAGCGCCTTTCCCGCCGCCAAGTGAAAGTACATAATCCACAACATTTTGCACATAAGGCGCAGAGTCAGCCACGGCAAAAGAAAGGCCACAGGTTGCAAAAGCAGGGAGATCGACGCTGTCATCGCCAATATAGGCAGTTTGTTCTGCCGTAACACCAGCTTGTTTCATAAGATCCAAACAAGCACTTTCTTTCTCAAGCTTGCCTAAAAAGAACAATTTAATTCCGAGATCACTAATTCGCTTACGTAAAATCGCAGAATCTCTGCCCGATAATACGGCGACTTGAATACCTGCATCCATCAACATTTTGACACCAAGTCCATCACGCACATGGAAACTTTTAATGGCTTCACCATTCGCATCGTAATGGAGTAGTCCGTCAGTTAATACGCCATCGACATCGGTGATGACCAATTTAATTTTCTTTAATTTTTCGTTAATCATTAGCTTGAGAACTCCACTAAGCCCACAACATTATTTTCATCATTGACCACAACAAGAGAGTGGATTTTCTTCTCTTTCATCAAGTCTTCCGCTTTCGCTAAGAATTCATTTTCATGAATGGTTTTCGGTGAAGAGGTCATTAATTCTTTCGCGGTTTTATTAAGCGTGTCCGCACCATTAGCGGTTAATGCTCGGCGCACATCACCATCGGTAATAATGCCTTTAAGTTGTTGGTTTTCCATCACTAATGCCACACCCATGCGACCTTCATTCATAATAGTTAAGCAATCAGTAAAGCTGGTATCTGGTGTGGTAATCGGCAATCGAGTTTGCATTTGATCTTTTACTTTGCATAACAAACGACGACCAAGGCTGCCACCCGGATGGAATTTCGCAAAATCTGCTGGTTGGAAATGACGAGCAGTAATTAATGAAACGGCAAGGGCATCACCTAAGGCTAAAGTCACTAACGCAGAAGTGGTTGGTGCAAGGTTATTTGGACAGACTTCACGCTCTACGGTGATATCCAAAACATAATCCGCATGGCGAGCAAGTGTCGAGTTTTTATTGCTGGTTAAAGCAATAATTTTATTACCAAAGTTTTTCAAACTTGGAATGAGTTTATTTACATCATCAGTTTCACCGCTATAAGAAATCAGCATCACGATGTCGATCGGTTTTAACATACCTAAATCGCCATGAAAGGCTTCGGTCGGATGAAGAAAGAAACTAGGTGTTCCTGTGGAAGCAAAAGTTGCTACCATTTTTTTGCCAATTAGACCCGATTTACCGATACCACCAATGACTAAACGACCTTCGCAGGCAAGGATAAGATCCACAACTTGAGAAAACTCATCATCCAAGCGTTGGCTTAGTTGTGCAAGCGCTTGGCTTTCGACAGAAAGGGTTTCTCGTGCGATTTGTAAATAATTCATAGGAGATCCTTATGATAGAAGTGCGGTTGAAAATAACCGTGTTTTATGGGGCTATTCTAACGGAAGTTATTAAAAATAAGAATGAAAATTTGACCGACCGTTGAATTCCCCCTATACTACGCCGCGAGTTGGTTAGACAATCGCTGGTTTATTGAAGCCCTTAACCGTGTTCGCACGACCTAGTGGGACAAGTAAACGAGAGGAAAGTCCGAGCTACAAAGGGCAGAGTGCCGGATAACGTCCGGGCGGCGTGAGCCGACGACCAGTGCAACAGAGAGCAGACCGCCGTGAAAACGGTAAGGGTGAAAGGGTGTGGTAAGAGCACACCGTGCCGTTGGTAACAACGTGCAGCAAGGTAAACTCCACTCGTAGCAAGACCAAATAGGAACTCAATGGGTGGCCCGTCCAGAGTTCGGGTAGGTTGCTTGAGCGGCAGAGTAATTTGTCGCCTAGAGGAATGATTGTCCACGACAGAACTCGGCTTATCGACCAACTCAACAAATTCATCAAAAATGACCGCACTTTTGTTTTTTCGTTATCCTACTCGGGATGGAATGAATAAAAGTGCGGTCATTTTCTTTTGTGTTTTACCACAAGCTCATTTGTTCTAAATGGCTTTCTTCCGGTAACGTCACGTGTAATCCCACGAGACGAATGGATTTTCCGTGGCTACGTTGCCAAATTTGTTCCAGTAATTGCTGAAAGCTTTCTAACGATAAAGTTAAGCCTGTTTTTTCTAAGGTCGTCACCTGAAAATCTTCAAATTTTAATTTCACCCCAATTTTGCGAAAAGCCGTTAAGGGGACATTCGGCGCACTTCGTTCAATACGACGAATAAGCTCGGCATAGAGATTATCCAATAACGCTATACCTTGTTCGAGATGACGAATATTTTCAGATAAAGTGCGTTCCACACCGATAGATTTTCGTTCTCGATGTGCTTGAATTTCACGATCATCAATGCCATGGCTAAAATCCCAAATTCGCTTACCCATTTTACCGAAGATATTTAACAAAATAGATTGATCAAGTTTTTGCACATCTTCACAAGTTTCTAACCCCATTTTCAATAAACGTTCAGAAGTGACTTTTCCCACACCCGGGATTTTCTTTAATGGCAGTGTTTTTACAAACTGTTCAACTTCATGAGGTTGAATCACAAATTGTCCGTTCGGTTTATTCATATCGGAGGCAATTTTAGCGAGAAATTTAAGGGGCGCCACACCAGCTGAGGCGGTCAGTTTTAACTCATCAAAAATGGCTTGGCGAATTTCTTGTGCGATCCACGTGGCGGATCCTGAACATTGTGTACAATCCGTAACATCTAAATAAGCTTCATCTAAGGAAAGTGGCTCAATAATAGACGTGTAACGCTGAAAGATCTGATGAATTTGTGCGGATACCTGTTTATAAAGTGGCATATTAACTGGCACTAAAATCAGGTTCGGGCATTTTTTGATGGCTTGTGCAGTCGGCATGGCACTGTGTAAACCAAATTTTCGTGCTTCATAGTTACAAGTGGTAAGCACACCACGTTGTCGAGAACTTCCCCCCACTGCAACAGGTTTGCCCTGTAGCGTTGGATTTTCACGGATTTCAACAGAGGCATAAAAGCAATCCATGTCAATGTGAATGATTTTTCGGGTGGAATTCATGCGGTAAGTGCGGTCAAAATTAGGCGTGTTTTTAGTATATCGAAAAGAAAATAACTGTTCAACCATACAGTTATTAAAAAGCCCACATTACGTGGGCTAGATAAGAGAATTAACGATCAGAAAGAACGGTTTTATCACCAAATAGGATAACGCGTTCAATAGGGTAAACATCAATTTTTTCTTGTTGGTTCATAAAGACTTTACGTGCATCTTCAGCTAATTGAACAAACGGAATTTGCAAATTAATATTGATGGATTTGCCTGGTTGTAATGGGGTTTCTAAATTGATTTGCATATCTTGGCTGTAAATAACTTTACGGTTATTCACATATACGCCAACCCATTGAATATTTTTGATTGGTTTTTGACCAATGTTAGTAATTTCATGTTTGAATGCACTTAATGCTTGGCCATTTTCGTCAACCACCATTTCACGATTACCAATATTGATGGCAAGGTATTTGTCGATGTTATCACTCGCTTTTGCCACTTGTTGAGTTGCTTGTGATGCTTTTGCAGGTGTTGCTTCTTTTGCAATAACTTGTGTGTTAAATGCTAAACATAATGCACCTAATGAAAGTGCGGTCAGAGATTTTAATGTTTTCATTATTCGATTCCTTATAAAAAAGTGGCAAAATTTTACCCTAACTTCTCTGGTTAATAAATAGCTTCTTTTCCTTTCTTAGATTTTTTGATAAACTGCCGAACGATTTTGGGGCTGATTCTGGATTCGACGGGATTAGCGAAGCCCAAGGTGCACGTCGAGGTGCGGTAGGCCTCGTAAATAAACCGCAAAAAAATAGTCGCAAACGACGAACAATACGCTTTAGCAGCTTAATAACCTGCTCATAGCCTTCGCTCCCCAGCTTCCGCTCGTAAGACGGGGATAAAGCGGAGTCAAACCGAAACGAGATCGTGTGGAAGCCGCTGTTTGAGGATCGAAGCACTAAATTGAATCAAACTAGCTTAAGTTTAGCGTGTCTGTCCGCATGCTTAAGTGAAATTAAAGACGAGACTAAACGTGTAGTACTGAAGGTAGAGTAATTTCGGACGCGGGTTCAACTCCCGCCAGCTCCACCACAAAATAAACCTATCAAGTCCTATGAAAGACTTTAAAGCCTTGAAAATAATGACTTCAAGGCTTTTTTATTGCGTTTTTAACTTCTATCAAACTCTCGATTTTGAGTAGTACGTTTAATAGTCGGAGCTTATTGATTGGTTAAATTGTTGCATTACTAAAGTGCTTAGTAATCGGTAAATTATCAGCAAAAGGAGAAAAAATGAATATTTTATTACTAGACGGTGGAAAAGAGTTTGGTCATTCGCATGGTGAGTTGAACCATACGCTTCATAAAAAAGCGAAAGAAGTTTTGACCGCACTTGGACACAATGTAAAAGAAACCGTGATTGATGCTGGCTATGATGTTGAAGCAGAAATCGAAAAATTCTTGTGGATGGATGCCGTGATTTGGCAAATGCCAGGCTGGTGGATGCACGAGCCTTGGACAGTGAAAAAATACATAGACGAAGTATTAACCGCCGGACACGGCAAGCTTTACCACAGTGATGGTCGTCATCGTGTCAATCCAACCGAAGGCTACGGCACAGGTGGTTTATTGCAAGGCAAAAAACACATGCTTTCACTTACTTGGAATGCACCGATTGAAGCGTTCACTCGTGAAGGCGACTTCTTTGAAGGTAAAGGTGTGGATGCGTTATACATGCACTTCCACAAACTTAATGAGTTCATCGGTTTGACCCGTCTGCCGACATTCTTATGTAACGATGTGATTAAAAATCCACAAGTAGAACAATACTTAGCAGACTACCAAGCACACTTGGAAAAAGTATTTGGCTAATTGATAATTGAGAAATATTTGTTTAGAAGGTGAGCATTTTAGCTCACCTTTTTTATTTCAAACGCTTATCAAACTTTTTGATAGAGAGAGGAAGAGGAATAGACTGAGTTTAGATCAAACAAGCGGTTTTAATTTTGAATTGAATTTGCAAAAACACCTAAAAATTTGACCGCACTTTAAAATAAAAAGATCTAAACATCCTCAATTTGAAACTGCTTACGCCAGCGATTAGGTGAAATCTTATGTTTTTTCAAGAAGTGCTGACGCAAGGCGGTATCGCTATGAAATCCACTTTGTTCTGCAATATCAGTAATCGATAAATCTGTGCTTTCCAAAAGCTCTCTTGCTCGTTGTAGCCTTGCTTCAATTAACCATTGATTTAATGACATTCCGGTTGCTTTGCGAAAATGTCGGGTGAAAGTGCTACGGCTCATTGACAAACGTTCTGCAAGACTATCAGTCGAATGAAGTGCGGTCAGATTTTCATTTAAATAAGCAAGCAACGCATTGATATTATGATTAGGTGTGGAACGAGAAATAGGGCGTTCGATAAATTGTGCTTGTCCGCCTTCACGATGAGGGGGGATAACCAGTATTCGGGCAATATGATTGGCAATTTTCACACCATATAATTTACGGACAATAGAAAGACAACAATCCATGGAAGCGGCTGTTCCTGCGGAGGTAATCAGTCGATCTTGTTCCAAATAAATAGGATTTAAATCCCATTTCACCTGCGGAAAACGATTAGTAAAATCACTATCTCCCAACCAATGTGTGGTTGCTTTTTTGCCGTTAAGTAGGCCACTGCACGCTAACACATAGGCGCCATAACATAACCCCACTACTGTCGCACCACGTTGATACGCTTGCCGTAATGCTGTTAATAAAGCCTCACTCGGCATCACTTGAGTATCATGCCATCCAGTCATCACAACAATATCGGCATTCTCCAACCATTCTAAACCTCCATCTAAATGTATGTGAAATAGCGAGTTTGTCAGGTTGTCCGAATCGCTAACGATTTTACAGTTAAATAACGGCTTGCCGTTTAAATCCGACATAGAAAAAACGGAATATGCCATCGCAAAATGAATGGGCATTATTTGTTCATACACAATCAAAGCAACTGTGGGTGTATTCATTTTATTCTCCTACTTTGATATGAGCATAACACAGAAATGACCCGATTATTACGTTTATTGATTTTTTATCCATTTTTACGCAATCTTGTTCTCACTATAATATGTTTATTCATTCAATAACGTATAGAAAAGGAAAAACAATGAACTTAAAAACCTTAATTAGCGCTACAGCATTGGCTATTAGCACAAATACTTTCGCTGTAGATCTTGCCTCTAAAAACACTGATAGCTACCAACATATCCGCAATGCCACGGGTCGCCTGAACTACGCAGGGAAAACTTTTTTAATTGATCCGATGCTTGCTGAAAAAGGACGTTATGCAGGCTTTGAAGGAACATTAAATAGCCATTTGCGTAATCCACTTGTGGAATTGCCGATGAAAGCAGAAGATACTTTCAAAGATGTTGATGCCATTATTTTGACTCATACACATGAAGATCATTGGGATGAGGTTGCACAAAAAATTTTACCTAAATCCATCAAAATTTTTGTGCAACATGAACGGGATGGCGACTTACTCAAAGCGCAAGGTTTTACTAACATAACCAGTTTATCGCTAGAAAAACCGGTAGAGTTCGAAGGTATTATTTTAAATAAAACCGGCGGTTCTCATGGCACAACGGAAATGTACGCTGTACCACAATTGGCCGAGATTTTAGATGAGGCGATGGGCGTAATATTCCAAGCGAAAGGTCATCCAACTGTTTATTTAGTTGGTGACACAATTTGGACTGCCGAAGTAAACAAAGCCATTAATCGTTATAAACCAGATGTAATGATTATGAACACAGGTGATGCGCGTACCTTAGCTTTTCCGAATGACGGCATTATTATGGGGTTACAAGATGTTGCTCATGCTCGCCAAATGCTACCGAATACAAAACTTATCACGGTGCACATGGATGCAGTAAACCATATGTCTGTGTACCGTAAGGATTTACGCCAATTTGTCCAAGCAAACAAGCTTGAAAATGTAGTAATTCCAGAAGATGGTGAAACAGTGAAGTTTTAAAAACAAGCGGTTTTAATTTTGAATTGAATTTGCAAAAACACCTAAAAATTTGACCACACTTTGTTATAAAAAAGCCGTCTGAAATTTCAGACGGCCTTTTTCTAAGAAATAATTTTAATTAATTCCTTCCACTAAAATTGCGCGGCCTGTTGTTGCGCCCAAACGGATGGATTTGAATGCTTGGAAACGCCGAAATCGGGCACGATACGCAATACTTTCCGCAAAACGGGTTTTCTGTTTCAGGAAAACCGCCTGCCGGAAAACTTGACCGCGATGCAGAATATCGCTATTTTTATGGACAAACCCGATGAAGGCGAAATCATCGCGCTGGCGGCGAAAGTCGGGCTGACTGCGGGCGATTTGAACAAATATCCGACCGAATTGTCCGGCGGCATGGCGAAACGGGTAGCATTTTTGCGCCTGCTGCTGTGCGGCTGCGACCTTGCCTTGCTGGACGAGCCGTTCGTCGGTTTGGACCGCGATTTGCGCGATATTTTGGTCGCCATGCTGGTGGAAAAAATCGAGCGGCAGGGCATGGCGTGTATGCTGGTAACGCACGACCGCTTCGAAGCCGCACGCCTGAGCCATGAAATCATGCTGCTTTCCACTAAGGGCATGAACGTGCAAAACGTGATTACCCTGCCTACGCCGCTGTCCGAACGCGATTCGGCTTTTGAAGAAGCCGTGGTGGCAAGAGAGTTTCAGGGGATTCATTATTATGAGTGATAGGAATTTAAATTTCTGACAAACCTTGCGGTTCGTTGCCCTCTCCCTAACCCTCTCCCACGGGGAAAGGGGATCAGGTTTCTCAAAATCAGAGAGCCGTAGAATTGGGAATCAGATGTCAGGTAAACCTGAAAATGTTCAGGCTCGACAGCCCAATTCCCTCTCCCCGTGGGAGAGGGCTAGGGAGAGGGTAAGCAAGCCGCAGGCTTGCCTCTTCAGCGAAAGATACGAATCTGTTATCCGAACGCGATTCGGTTTTTGAAAAAGCCGTGGTGCCAAGGGGGCAGGGGATTCATTATGAGGTGCTTTATGTTTTCGACTGTGATTACTGCTGCTGTTTTATATATTGCTACAGCAGTAGATTTGTTGGTAATACTATTAATATTTTTTGCTAGAGCAAATACTAGAAAAGAATATCGAGATATTTATATCGGACAATATTTAGGTTCTGTAATTTTAATATTAGTTAGTTTATTTCTAGCTTTTGTTTTGAATTATGTTCCGGAAAAATGGGTGTTGGGTTTATTAGGTTTAATACCGATTTACTTAGGTATTAAAGTTGCTATTTACGACGATTGTGAGGGCGAAAAAAGAGCTAAAAAAGAATTGGATGAAAAAGGGTTGTCAAAATTAGTCGGTATTGTTGCTTTGGTTACAGTTGCTAGTTGTGGTGCAGATAATATTGGACTTTTTGTTCCTTACTTTGTGACTTTAGATCTTGTCGACTTATTAGTTACTCTTCTTGTATTTTTAATATTGATTTTTGTTTTAGTATATACAGCACAAAGATTGGCTAATATTTCAGGTGTTGGTGAAATTGTAGAGAAGTTTAGTCGTTGGATAATGGCTGTTATTTATATTGGTTTAGGGTTATTTATTATTATTGAAAATAATACAATTCAAACAATAATATCAATAATATGAATGATACGGGCATTTGAGTATCTGACAAACCTTCGGCTTGCTTCTTCAATACAAGATACAACCCTGTCCGCCCAATAAATCCATATCCGAAAGCATCTTCATGCAGAATTAAGCCAAACCATGAATAAGTTTTTCACCCACCCCATGCGGCCGTTTTTCGTCGGTGCGGCGGTGCTTGCCATACTCGGCGCGTTGGTGTTTTTTATCAGCTCCGGTGCCGTCATTTTGAAATGAAACCAAATCAAAGCCGATTGAACCATCGTCCACTTGGGTACGACCATCACGTCCGCCGGTTGCTGTTGCTGATGTTTTGTAGAAAATTTTCATAATGTTTTCCTCATTTAATGTTGGTTAATATGGTTTGGCGTACCGCCGTTAAAAGTGAGTTCATTATATTGAACGGCAATATTAAGTGTTATATGATTTATCCAAATTACTTGCCTATTCCTACAAAATTATGTTCTCAACTGAAATGATAGAACGATTATTAAAGGTTATTCCACATAACGAACTCTATTCATCATCGATTAAAGGCTTATTTCTTCGCCATTCAGATCAACCATTTTGTTACGAAGGTATTATTCAAGAGCCGAGCATTTGCATCGTGTTAAGCGGAGAACGTGAAGTGCAGCTAGGCGAACAATGCTACCGATTTGATAATCAACATTTTATGTTTTGCCCAGTAAACATACCGATGCGTGGCGAGATTAAATATGCAGAGCCGCACCCGCCGTTTTTAGTGATGTCAATGAAAATTGATATTGAAAGCGT
>CAUETL010000051.1:0-11369 GCA_959020685.1 Parahaemophilus parainfluenzae
GCTACAACGCTTACGTAGCAAGGTATCAATGGCTTCACGCTCTTTTTCTGCATGGTGGTATCCAATACCAATCAAAATCGTTTTTTGATGCTCTTCAGCCACTTTATCGACTGATTTGACCAAGATAGCAAAGAAGGGATCCGTTACATCAGTAACCACCACGCCAATGGTATCAGTATTTTGTACCGCCAGAGCTTGTGCATTTGCATTGGGTTGATAATTTAAAACCTCCATTGCGCGTTGAACTGAATAACGGGTTTTTTCACTTACGGAGGGAGAGTGATTAATTACCCGGGAAACAGTGGCAACCGACACGCAAGCTAATTCAGCAACATCTCGAATTGTAGGCATAACTGGGCTCTCATTCATTTTTTCATACTAATTATCATAGTAAATTTGAATAAAATTGAAAGCGGTTACTTTCAAAAATGCTACATTCGTCACAAAAAAGAGATTGGACTAGCGCCTTATTTCCTGATTTTGTGATAATGATCACGGTTTATTTTTTTTAATTTGTTATCTTATGAATAAAATTTTGTAATCGTTTACATTTTGGAGCAAAAATATGAGCGAAACCGTATTTGAACCGACAGATCATCCGCATCGTCGTTATAATCCGTTAATTGACCAATGGGTTTTAGTCTCGCCACATCGTGCTAAACGTCCATGGCAGGGGCAGCAAGAAAAAGTGAGTGAGGAACAAAAGCCAAGCCACGATCCAAACTGTTATCTTTGCCCACGTAATAAACGTATCACTGGCGAACCTAATCCGGATTACCATAAACCTTATGTATTCAAAAATGATTTCTCGGCTTTATTAGAAGATACACCAGCGCCAGAGCAATCAGCCGATCCGCTTTTCCAAATGAGCCAAGCTCGTGGTGAAAGCCGTGTTATTTGTTTTTCACCAGATCACAGCAAAACATTGCCGTTATTGACCGCACTTGAAATTGAAGAAGTGATTAAAGTGTGGCAAGAACAATTGCGTGAACTGGGGCAAAAATATCAGTGGGTACAGATTTTCGAAAATAAAGGTGCGGCAATGGGATGCTCCAATCCACATCCGCACGGACAAATCTGGGCAAACAGCTTTTTACCGAATGAAGTCGCGCGTGAAGATGTTGCTCAACGAAATTATTATGAAAAGCATGGTTCTGTCCTTTTAGTGGATTACGTTCAAAAAGAATTAGAGAAAAAAGAACGTATTGTGGTAGAAACCGAGCATTGGGTTGCGGTGGTGCCTTATTGGGCGGTGTGGCCGTTTGAAACCTTATTATTGCCAAAAGTGCATGTCAAACGCTTAACAGAATTAACCGATGCTCAAGCCAAAGATCTTGCCGTGATATTGAAAAAATTGGCAACAAAATACGATAACTTATTTGAAACTTCTTTCCCTTATTCAATGGGTTTCCATGCAGCGCCATTTAATGGAGAAGATAACGAACATTGGCAGCTTCACGCGCATTTTTATCCACCATTGTTGCGTTCTGCTACGGTTCGCAAATTTATGGTGGGCTATGAAATGCTAGGTGAAAGCCAGCGAGACCTCACCGCTGAACAAGCAGCAGAAAGATTACGTGCGTTAAGCGAAGTACATTATAAAGAACGTTAAGAAACCCTTTCCCTCTTGAGTTAAGAGGGAGTGTGAAAGATAAAGGAAAATAATATGACTCCAGTCCAAAAATCCCAACACATTTTTACGCAAAAATATAACAAGCAACCTGAACTGACAGTGTATGCTCCAGGTCGTGTAAACATTATCGGCGGACATACCGACTACAATGATGGCTTTGTAATGCCTTGTGCAATCAATTATGGTACAGCCATTGCGGGATCAAAACGTGCTGATCATATTTGGAATGTCTATGCCGCAGATCTTGATCTTGAGGATACCTTTTCTCTTGATGAAGATTTCCCTCAAAGTGAGCAAAAATGGGCGAATTATGTGCGTGGTGTTGTGAAATTTATTCAAGAGCGTTGTCCACAATTTAAACAAGGTGCTGATTTAGTGATTTCCGGAAATGTGCCTCATTCTTCCGGTTTAAGCTCTTCCGCAGCCCTTGAAGTGGCTACGGGTAAGTTTTGCCAACAATTGAGCGATTTACCTTTAACACATACAGAAATTGCTTTAATTGGTCAAAAAGCTGAAAACAAATTTGTAGGCGCAAATTGCGGGAACATGGATCAATTAATTTCCGCTTTAGGACAAAAAGATCATCTCTTAATGATTGATTGCCGTAGCTTAGAAACACAGCCAACGCCTGTGCCGAAAGATGTTGCTGTCATTATTGTGAACTCAAATGTACCGCATGATTTGGTGACAGGTGAATACAACACACGCCGCTGGCAATGTGAAAAAGCCGCAGAGTTTTTTGGCGTAAAAGCCTTACGTGATGTGTCAGTAGAAGAATTCCAAAAAAGAGAAGCAGAATTGACCGCACTTAATGTTTTAGTGGCTAAACGCGCACGCCATGTGGTGACTGAAAACCAACGAGTACTTGATGCCGTTGAAGCATTAAAACATAACGATTTAACAAAATTAGGCGAATTAATGGGGCAATCTCACGAGTCCATGCGTGATGATTTCGAGATTACCGTGCCGCAAATTGATTATCTTGTTGAACTTGCTCAATTAGTGATCGGTAAAACTGGTGGGGTGAGAATGACAGGTGGTGGTTTTGGTGGCTGTATTGTAGCTCTTGCACCTCATGATAAAGTTGAAGAAGTGCGTAAAATTATTGCTGATAATTATGAGAAACAAACAGGTTTAAAAGAAGATTTCTACGTTTGCACAGCCTCACAAGGAGTGAGTCTATGCTAGAAAAAACGGCGTTCAATGCACCAGATGGACAGCCTTATCAAATTGTTCAACTCACCAATTCAAATGGCATGACTGTGCAATTTATGGATTGGGGAGCCACTTGGCTTTCTTGCAAAGTCCCGGTGAATGGTGAGTTGCGAGAAGTGTTACTCGGCTGCAAAGTGGAAGATTATCCTCATCAAACTGCTTATTTGGGCGCAAGCGTAGGACGCTATGCGAACCGTATTGCTAACGCTCAATTTGAATTAGGTGAGCGAACAATCCAGCTGGTTGCGAATCAAGGCAAACATCAATTACATGGTGGTAAAGAAGGCTTTGATAAACGTCGTTGGAAAGTCGAAGAGTGCGGTCAGAATTTTGTGCGTTTTTCCCTTGTGTCTCCCGATGGTGATCAAGGTTTTGAAGGTAATGTACAAGTTAATGTACTTTACACGCTGAGCGATGAAAATAGCGTAAAAATTGAATACGAAGCCGAAAGTGATAAAGATACCGCGCTGAACTTAACAAACCACGCTTATTTCAATTTGGAAAATGCTGAGCAGGGTAGTGATGTGAGAAATCATACACTACGCCTTAATGCGGATTTCTATTTACCGGTTGATGGTGAAGGCATCCCAAATTCACCACTTAAACATGTGGTGAATACCAGCTTTGATTTTCGTGTGGCAAAACCAATCGCACAAGATTTCCAACAAGGCGATCAAGTGGTAACAAAAGGTTACGATCAGTCCTTTATCGTCAATAAAGCATGGCAAAAGCCTTGTGTATTATTGACTTCCCCTAATGAAGATTTAAGCCTTGAAGTGCTCACATCCCAAGCTGCGTTACAGGTTTATACGGGAAACTATCTTGCCGGCACTCCAACTCGTGAAGGTGGTACTTATCAAGATTTTAGCGGCATAGCCCTTGAAACCCAATGCCTTCCCGATACCCCAAACCACCCTGAGTGGCAGAATTATGGTGGTATTCAAAAAGCAGGTGAACGCTATTACCAGTGGACTGAATTTAGGTTTAAATAGGTAATCCTTGAAAAGGAAAGTGCGGTTAAAAATAACGGTGTTTTTAACCGCACTTTGTTTTTAGTATTATTAACTAGCTCCTACATTAAATTGTTCTCAAACAAAGACTATTAAAGTTGATTTTGATGAAACTAGAATAAAAAATAGTGAGGCACATAAAATCGTAAATAATTTAGATGTAAATTCACATTATGAATTAAGTAACGGTATAAAATTTAAAACTAATGATTACGGTTATGTTGGAGAAATTTGGTAATGTTGGAGGGTATATTCAAGCTTGTAGATATAGAGGAACAGGTAACCGCTATAATTTATTTCCACAAAATAGAAATTTAAATAATTCAGTTTATAAAGCATATTATTGAAAATATCGTAAAAAAAGTTGTTGATACAGGTACAGTATTAGATGTTGTAATTAAATTTGAGCGATCAACACCTAACTCACCTAGACCAGATAAACTGAGAGTTACGATTGGGGTAGAAGGTAGTAAGTATAGATATGTTAATGTATTTAAAAACCAGTATGGTGGAGGTAAATAAATGCAAAAGCAATTTGATTTGTTAAATGAAATCTGTTCAATATTTTTTTCAGCACCTGAAAAATTTGATTCATTAGAATATGAATATAAATTTAATCCTGAGGAGAATTGGGTTGGAGCAAAACTAGGGACTATGTTTCAAGGAAAAGTTGTATATCTAACATTAGCTGAACAGGATGAAGATAGAATCGCGGATTTATGTCAGCAATTGCACGATGAAATGCAAAACCATACTAGTGGTGATTGGCGAAAGTTTATTTTAACGCTCAATGAGAAAGGAGAAGCAAAAACACAATTTATCTATGATATTCAGTCTTGTATGGATGATATTTTAAAAGATGAAATTTCATAACTAGCAAAGTTGGGAAGAACCCCGAATATTTTATGTTTTTTGCTTATTCGTAAGTGTGAACCTTTAGTTCCACTCCAATACTAATTTATGAAATATCTGTGCGATATATAATTAGAAGTATCTAAGTATCAAGTGCGGTCAATTTTTTAGTGAGTTAAAAAACTTCTTAGAAATTAACCGCACTTTATTTTCAGCCATTTAGCTTAAGTTTTTTGCGATTTTTGTCAAAATATGCTACTTTTTACGCAGTCAATCCTACAGTAACACATTTAATTTTATGAACGAAGAACATTCGAGTAATCAAACTGAAACAACTAAAAAATCTTTTTTCCAATCACTTATTGGCCGCTTTTTCCAAGGTGAGCTGAAAAATCGTGAAGAACTCGTGGAAGTGATTCGCGATTCTGAACAAAACGATTTAATCGATCAAAACACTCGCGAGATGATTGAAGGGGTAATGGAAATCGCGGAGCTTCGTGTGCGCGATATCATGATTCCACGCTCGCAAATTGTATTTATTGAATCGAATCAAGATCTCGATGCCTGTTTGAATACGATTATAGAATCTGCTCACTCGCGTTTTCCTGTGATTGCAGATACGGATGACCGCGATAATATTGAAGGTATTTTGCACGCAAAAGATTTGCTTAAGTTTTTACGTGAAGATGCGGAAGAGTTCGAACTGTCCAAGTTGTTACGTCCAGTTGTGATTGTGCCGGAAAGTAAACGTGTCGATCGTATGTTAAAAGATTTTCGTTCTGAGCGTTTCCATATGGCGATCGTGGTGGATGAGTTTGGTGCGGTATCAGGTTTGGTGACTATCGAAGATATTCTCGAACAAATTGTGGGTGATATTGAAGACGAGTTCGATGAGGAAGATGTCGCCGATATTCGTCAGCTTTCTCGTCATACTTATGCGGTGCGTGCACTAACAGATATTGATGATTTTAATGCGCAATTTAATACGCATTTTGATGATGAAGAAGTGGATACCATTGGCGGTTTGATTATGCAAGCCTTTGGTTATTTGCCTAAACGTGGTGAAGAAATCACCTTAGAAAATATTCAGTTTCAGGTGACTTCTGCCGATAGTCGTCGTTTAATTCAGGTACGCGTAACCGTGCCAGATGAGCATTTATCGGATATGGAAGGCGTGGAAGAACAAGCTGAATAAGTTGTTCAGTCTAATCATATTCTTAGCCCCCTCTTTGCTGAAGAGGGGGGGAATATTTTTTTATAGTATGGATAAAATGAATAAGTTAGTGATTTATCTTATTGCTCTGATTTCTGGTGTGATTGGCGTGTTTGCCTTTTCGCCGTTTGATTATTGGGGATTAACCTACGTATCGTTGGGCGGATTGCTTTTTGTGGCGAAAAATGCCAAAAAATCAACCGCACTTTTAGCCACCTTTTTGTGGTCGATGGGATTTTTCTGTTTTGGTGTAAGTTGGTTAAATGTCAGCATTCATCAATTCGGTGGCGCTTCCCTTGGCGTGAGTTATCTCTTGGTGGGCTTACTTTCTGCCTACCTTGCACTTTATCCAATGCTTTTCACTTATTTAGTGCAACGTTTTCAGGTGCAAAGTGCGGTCATTTTTGCTGCGATTTGGACATTGACTGAATTTTTGCGTGGTTGGGTGTTTACCGGTTTTCCATGGCTACAATTTGGTTATACCCAAATCGACAGTCCGTTCTACGGGATCGCACCGATCTTTGGTGTCACGGGGATGACATTCTTTACCGTTTGGGCAAGTGCGGTCATTTTTAATTTTGTTTTTTCACTCTCGAAAAAACAATGGAATTTAGTTGGTGTGAATGCGTTGCTATTATTGGTTGTGGGTGGATTAAGTGCTTATGCCGGTAAGGTGAATTTTGTTCAACCCAAAGAAGATAAAGGGCTCACTGTCACACTTGCACAAGGCAATATTGAGCAAAATTTAAAATGGGATCCTGAATATCTTTATGCCACGGTAGACATCTATCAAAAACAAATTTTGGCGCATTTAGGCAAGTCTGATTTGATTATTTTACCCGAGTCGGCATTGCCTACCCTTGAAAATGCGATTACGCCATTTTTTGAAGCTTTAGATAAAGTTGCAAAAGAGAAAAACACGGAAGTGATGATTGGCACCGTATATCGTGATGAACAAAGTGGTAAGTTATTAAATTCGATTGTGACGGCCGGGAATCCAGATTTCCCTTATGAATTAACGACAAAAAATCGTTATAGCAAACATCATCTCGTGCCATTTGGTGAGTACGTGCCGTTAGAAAGTTTGTTGCGTCCACTTAATTCTGTCTTTAATTTGCCAATGTCTGCGTTCCAAAGTGGCGATGCGGTACAGCCATCTTTTATGGCAAAACAACATGCTTTTGCGCCAGCTATTTGTTATGAAATTATTTTTGGTGAGCAACTTCGTGAAAATCTGAAAAAAGAAACGGATTATTTGCTGACGATTTCTAATGATGCCTGGTTTGGTGATAGTATTGGCCCTTGGCAGCATTTACAAATGGCTAGAATGCGCGCGCTCGAATTAGGTAAACCATTAATTCGTGCAACGAATACAGGGATTTCAGTGTTTATTGATGCAAAAGGCAACATTGAAGCGCAAGCGCCTCAATTTGAAGAAACAACGCTGACCCATAAAATGGTGCCAACAGAAGGCAAAACGCCTTATGCAGCATTAGGTAATTTACCTATTTATGTGTTGTCATTGATTTTTGTGTTATTACGTGGCTTCACGACGTTATTAAAACGTCGCTTGAACCTTTCACAAAAATAGCAGTCAAAACGACCGCACTTTTTTAACGTGAGAGAAAAATAAATTTCTTCTTATAAAACCAATGAGATTTTAATGAATAAAAATCTAATCGAAGTCAAAAATCTGACCTTTAAACGAGGTGAGCGTGTGATTTACGATAACCTGAATTTAAAAGTCCAACAGGGCAAAATTACGGCCATTATGGGTCCATCAGGGATCGGGAAAACCACGCTACTAAAATTAATCGGGGGTCAGTTGCATCCTGAACAAGGCGAGATTATGTTTGATGGACAAGATATTTGTCGTCTTTCAAATCGAGAGCTTTATGAAGTACGTAAACGCATGGGAATGTTATTCCAATCAGGTGCATTATTTACGGATATTTCCACGTTTGATAACGTGGCATTTCCTATTCGCGAGCATACTCGTTTGCCGGAAAGTCTAATTCGTCAAATTGTGTTGATGAAATTAGAAGCGGTGGGCTTACGTGGTGCGGCAGATTTGATGCCTTCAGAGCTTTCTGGGGGGATGGCGCGTCGTGCTGCATTAGCGCGTGCGATTGCACTTGACCCAGATTTAATCATGTTTGATGAGCCGTTTACGGGGCAAGATCCAATCAGCATGGGCGTAATTGTGAGCTTAATTAAACGCTTAAATGAGGCGCTAAACTTAACGTCTATCGTGGTTTCCCATGATGTGAATGAAATATTAAGTATTGCAGATTATGCCTATATTATTGCGGATAAGCATGTGATCGCTGAAGGAACATCAGAACAACTGCTTGCTAGCCAAGATCCTCAAGTGGTGCAGTTCTTAAAAGGCGAAGCGGATGGACCGGTGAGATTCCATTATCCAGCAAAAGATTATGTGGAGGAATTATTTAAATGATTGTTGATATGATTTCTTCACTTGGACGAAGCGTAATCAAATTTTTCCGTGCATTAGGCCGCTCAGGTTTTATGTTGTTTGGTGCGTTAGTGGGCAAGCCACAAATTCGTAAGCATTTTCCTTTATTAGTGAAGCAGTTATACGCATTAGGTGTACAGTCTTTATTAATTATCCTGCTTTCAGGTTTATTTATTGGAATGGTGTTAGGCTTACAAGGCTATGTAGTCTTGGTAGATTTTTCTGCAGAAACCAGCCTTGGACAACTTGTGGCACTGTCTTTATTACGTGAATTAGGCCCAGTAGTGACCGCACTTTTATTTGCGGGTCGTGCAGGTTCAGCGTTAACGGCTGAAATTGGCTTAATGAAAGCCACAGAACAACTTTCCAGCCTTGAAATGATGGCAGTCGATCCACTACGTCGTGTGATTGCACCGCGTTTTTGGGCGGGCGTGATTGCGATGCCAATTCTTGCGATTCTCTTTACCGCGATTGGTATTTGGGGCGGATCGCTTGTTGGCGTGGATTGGAAAGGTGTCGATGCAGGTAGCTTCTGGTCAGTGATGCAAAATGCAGTGAGCTGGAGCTATGACATTCTAAACGGATTTATTAAAAGCGTATTTTTCGCCATTGCGGTGGTGTGGATTGCGTTATTCAATGGTTATGATTGTATTCCAACATCTGAAGGTATCAGTCAAGCCACAACCAGAACGGTTGTCCACGCATCACTTGTGGTACTTGGGCTCGATTTCATCTTAACTGCCATTATGTTTGGGGCAGGCTAATAGGGTATTTTTATGCGACAAACAATTAAATATGAATTTTGGGTAGGCTTATTTTTACTACTCGGTATCGCTGCGTTAGTGTTTCTAGGCTTACGCGTAGCAAATGTACAAGGTTTTGGTGAAACAAAATCTTACACAGTAACTGCAACTTTTGACAATATTGGTGGACTAAAAGTCCGTGCACCACTTAAACTTGGTGGGGTAGTCATTGGTCGCGTGTCTGACATTACATTAGACGAAAAATCTTACTTGCCAAAAGTCAGTATTGCGATTAATGAAGAATATAAAGAAATTCCGGAAAACAGTTCGTTATCGATCAAAACATCGGGATTATTAGGCGAGCAATATATCGCCTTAAGTATGGGCTTTGATGATGGTGAAACCGCGATGTTAAAAAACGGTAGCCAAATTCAAGACACAAAATCCGCAATGGTATTGGAAGATTTAATCGGCCAGTTCCTTTACGGTGATAAAAAAGCAGACGGTAATGCTGACAAAGCAGAACCTGAAGCCAAATAATAATCTTTATTTAGGAGATTTATGATGAAATTTACTCAGTTTAAAAAATGGTTTAGCGTAATGGCATTTGCAGTGAGTGCACTTTTTGTGACTCAAACTGTACGTGCAGAAACAAGCCCTTATGTGTTGATGCAACAAGCATCAGATAAGTTATTTGCTGATATCAAAAACAATCAGGCAAAAATTAAAAAGGATCCAAACTATTTACGTACTATCGTGCGTAATGATTTATTACCTTACGTGCAAGTAAACTATGCAGGTTCTTTAGTGTTAGGTTCATACTTTAAATCAACCACACCAGAACAACGTGAAAAATTCTTTAAAGCATTCAGCGATTTTATCGAACAAGCTTACGCGCAAGTGCTAACCGCTTACACCGATCAAAATATTCAAATTGAACCGGCTAAAGAAGTAGGTGACAAAAACCTTGTAAGCATTCGTGTCAACATCATGCAAAATGGTGGACAAGCGCCAATCAAATTAGATTTTAAATGGCGTAAAAACAGTAAAACTGGCGAATGGCAAGCTTATGACATGGTTGCTGAAGGCGTGAGCATGGTTGTCACCAAACAAAATGAATGGAGCGGTATCTTACGTCAACAAGGTATTGAAGCATTAACTGCTCAAATTCAAAAATCTGCTGCAGCACCAGTGACATTGAGCAAATAAGCGAATGACTGCGTTAAAGTGGGATTTAATCCAAAATAATGATAAGATAGCTCTCCAATTATCGGGGGAGCTATCCCGCAACACGTTGTTACCATTATGGCAGCAACGTGCTTCTTTTTTATCAGAAAAGCAAAATAATCAAAGTCTCATTGAATTTGATTTAACCGAAATCAATCGAATTGATTCTGCCGGTTTTGCATTATTGTGTGATTTTCTACACGATTGTGAGCAGTTACCAAATAAAAAAGTGCGGTTGATAAACCCTCCAGAACAGTTATTAACCCTTGCTGATTTAGTGAATTTATCTCATTGGATTAGCACTTTTATCGACCATAATTAAAACGGAAATCCGAATGGAACTGCAAGAAATTGAACGTATTTTAAAAGAAAGCCTGAATGTAGATGAGGTTTATGCTCAAGGTGAAAATGCTCACTTTGGTGTGATTGTGGTGAGTGATGAGATCTCAGCACTTTCTAAATTAAAACAGCAACAAACTATCTACGCGCCATTAATGCCTTACTTTCAAACTGGCGAAATTCACGCTTTAACTATTAAAACCTATACCACTGCAAAGTGGAAAATGGATCGTCTATTACATCAAGCAAGCTAGGATTTTCTATGGAAAAATTTCGTGTTTATGGCGGGCAATCTCGCTTAAGTGGTACTGTAACCATCTCTGGTGCAAAAAATGCTGCACTTCCTATTCTTTTTGCCGCAATTTTGGCGACTGAGCCGGTTAAATTAACAAATGTACCGGAACTCAAAGATATCGATACCACCTTAAAAATCTTACGTAAACTTGGCGTGGTGGCAGAGCGTGATGCTGAAGGTGCAGTATTATTAGATTGTTCTAAAATTGATCATTTCGTTGCACCATATGAATTAGTAAAAACCATGCGTGCTTCTATTTGGGCATTAGCACCGTTGGTGGCTCGTTTTAATCAAGGTCAAGTTTCTTTACCAGGCGGTTGTTCTATCGGTGCACGTCCAGTCGATCTTCACATTAGTGGCTTAGAA
>CAUETL010000052.1:0-11280 GCA_959020685.1 Parahaemophilus parainfluenzae
ATGCTGAGTAAATCTTCGCCAGAATCTTATCTGCGCCTTGTGCTAGAAGTTGTTCTGCAATGCTCACGCCTAATGCTTCGGCATTTTCAACCGCACTTTTACCTTCCGCACGAATAATCGCTGAGCCATCGGTTTCTCCGACAAGAGCACGCAAGAAAATTTCACCATTTTGCTCAATGGCGTATCCACCAATTGGCACTTGGCAGCCGCCTTGTAAGCGGGTATTCATTGCACGCTCAGCCAAAACACAAGTCGTCGTAGTCGCATCTGAAAGTGGAGCTAGTAATGCTTTCACTTCTTCATCATCAACACGGCACTCAATGCCCACTGCGCCTTGTCCGGCAGCTGGTAAAGATTGTTCCACTTCAATAAATGAGGCAATACGTTCTGCTAGCCCTAAACGAATTAAGCCGGCCGAGGCTAAAATAATGGCATCGTATTCGCCATTGTCTAATTTACTTAATCGGGTTCCTACATTGCCACGCAAGGAACGGATATCAAGATCAGGGCGTAATTGTTTTAATTGGCATTGACGACGTAAGCTTGATGTTCCGACAATAGCGCCTTGCGGTAATTCATCTAATGAACGGTATGTATTAGACACGAAAGCATCGCGCGGATCTTCACGTTTACAGATCACACTTAACCCTAAACCTTCTGGAAATTCCATCGGTACGTCTTTCATTGAATGAACGGCAATATCAGCACGTTTTTCAAGTAAAGCGTTTTCTAACTCTTTAACAAATAAGCCTTTTCCACCAATTTTAGCCAAAGGGGAATCTAAGATTACATCACCTTTTGTCACCATCGGAACTAATTCAACAGAAAGTGTTGGGTGAAATTTTTCTAATTGATCTTTCACAAAATTTGCCTGCCAAAGAGCTAAAGGGCTTTGACGAGTCGCAATTTTTAAGGTTTTAAGTACTGCCATAAATACCGCTGATTTTAAATAGAAATATGCCCTATGCTACCATTTTTAGGGCAAAAAGTCAGATCATTTAAATTTTTGATTTCTGATGAGCTAAGTGGTACAGTAATGCCAGTTATATGGTCATAGGTAGGAAGCCTTGAAATACGATCTCACTCAAGCCCGAAAATGTATCGAAACTCTAGATAAACGTCGTTTTGATCGTGCATTATTGGGCTCAGGTGATGCATTCCGACACATCGTCTCTTTAGTGCCGCTGTTGTTGCATCTTAATCATCCTGCTCTGCCGGGTTATGTGGAAGATGCCCCGGCAGGCATTGCCGATTTTACTCTTTCCAATTATCAGCAAAATTTTCTCTCAAAAGAACATCCTGAACTTGTCGAAGCCGTGCAAAGTGCGGTCAATTCTGATGCTGTTTTTGCGCAGATCTTAGGTATTTATGTGATGGGCAGTTTTGGCTCCATTAGCCAAACTTCAGCTTCGGATTTGGATATTTGGATCTGCCATCAAGATGATTTATCTGAACAAGAACAGCAGCGCTTAGCGGAAAAAACGAAGAAAATTAGCCAATGGGCATCCACATATCATGTGGAAATGCATTTCTATTTGATGACACAACAACGTTTCCGTAACGAACGTTATTCCGATCCACTAACTAAAGAAAACAGTGGTTCTGCCCAATATATGCTGTTATTGGAAGAATTTTATCGTTCCGCTGTACGTCTTGCTGGCAAGCCATTATTGTGGCTCCACTTGTGGGTGGAAGATGAAAAACAATATGAGGCCGAAGTTGCTCGTTTAGTCGCGGCTGGTGAGCTTAATTTAAATGATTGGGTTGATTTTGGTGGATTAGGGCAATTCTCAGCTAGTGAATATTTTGGTGCGAGCTTATGGCAACTTTATAAAGGTATTGATTCTCCTTATAAATCGGTGATGAAAATCTTGTTGTTGGAAACCTATGCCCAAGAATATCCAAATGCCCAGCTAATTGCTCGCCAATTTAAAGAGGATTTGCTTTCTGGTCACAGCACGGCTATACATCATTTCGATCCTTATATTGCGATTCTAGAGAGAATTAGCCAATATTTGACCGCACATTCAGAATTTAAGCGTCTTGATTTCGTACGTTCTTGTTTTTACGTGAAAGCGACGGAAGACTTTGCGTTATATCACGCCTCAAACTGGCGTATTTCTTATATGAAAATGATGGCCCAAGAATGGGGGTGGTCAAAAGAACGTATTGAAGAATTAGATCAGCGCCCAAATTGGAAAATCAAACGGGTGAAAGAAAGTCACAATAATTTGGTGAATTTCTTGATGATGAGTTATCGAAATCTGGTGGATTTTGCACGCAAACATAAAATTAATTCTAGCGTGATTCCGCAAGATATTACGGTGCTTTCTCGTAAGCTTTATACTGCATTTGAAGAGCTACCAGGTAAAATTACGCTACTGAATCCACAGATTTCGCATAATTTAGCAGAAGAGCACCTCACATTTATCGAAGTTCACGGTAATAAGAATTTTAAGGATGGGTGGTATCTGGTGAATCAGCCACCAAATCATACTATGTTTTCGAAAGAACGCGTGATTGAATACGGTGAAAGTTTAAATAAAGTGGTCGCATGGGCTTATTTTAATCGCTTGCTGACCGCTGAAACGTGTTTACATCTAATTAGTCAAAATATCGACCAACTCACTTTACGTAATTTTGTCGCCGATTTACGGTTGTTTTTCCCGCATACAAATGGTCAAGCTCCAACAAATGAGGCGCTTTCGTCCCAATGTGAAATCCGCGATCTATTTATTGCAGTGAACTTAGTTAATGACCCAACTGCCCAAGTCGAAGAACTTAAATCCAATATTTCACCAAGTGATTTATTTAGTTTTGGTCAGTTAGAACAGAGTTTGGTCGGCAGCATTGATTTCACTTACCGTAATGTGTGGAATGAAATTCGAACTTTACATTTTGAAGGGCAGAATGCGATTTTGCTTGCCTTAAAAGTGCTTTCTAATAAAATTGATCAAGGTGTGAATCAGCCCCGTTCTATACAGGTTTTCTGTTACAGTAAACACTACAACCGCACATTGCGAAACTTAGTGAGCGTACTTGTAAACCGTTGTATCAGTATTCAATTAGGCGACAGTCGCCCAACAACGCACTCCCGTTTACGTGTGGCAGGGAAAAACTGGCAATTCTTCTTTGAAGAAAAAGGGATCAGTTTGCAACCTATTGATGGTGGAAAAGAAAGTGCGGTCAATTTTGAGGACGTTTTACCGACTCAGTTGGAAGAAAAAGAAATTATTCCAGAGGCCCGTCGATATCCGCCTGAAATTGATTTGTTTGCCAGTGAAGGTTTTTTACAATTCTTCTTTGAGGATAATGCCGATAATAGCTTTAACGTTTATTTGTTAGATGAAAAGAATCGTCTCGAAATTTATCGTCAATGTGAAGGTTCAAAAGATGATAAAGTGCGTGAAGTGAATCAGATTTATCAATCACTCGGCTCGAAAGATTGTAAAAATCCGTATAAAATGGTGCAACGGAATTTTAATTATCCTCAATTTTATCAATTGCATCCGACAGAAAGTGGCATG
Source organism: Parahaemophilus parainfluenzae (assembly GCA_959020685.1). Taxonomy (GTDB): domain Bacteria; phylum Pseudomonadota; class Gammaproteobacteria; order Enterobacterales; family Pasteurellaceae; genus Haemophilus_D; species Haemophilus_D parainfluenzae_T. The sequence continues at coordinate 3,528 of CAUETL010000052.1, forward strand.
CGTATTATGCCGTTCAAATTTAAAAGCAAAAGGACTTGCGAATAGCTAAATCAAAAAGCATTGCTTGAGATAAATCAAATTTATCTACAAATTATGTATTGGAAGATAGGCAAAATCCCGATAGAATCCCTCGTTCGAAAATCTATTGAGAAATAATCTAAGGCTGTGGACGTTTTCGCCTTCAGGCGATAGAATGTTTGTCCGCTTATCTCTTGGAGAATATTATGCAAGAAAAGTTAAAAGTATTAATTATCGACGACCATCCATTAATGCGTCGTGGTATCAAACAATTAGTTGAATTAGAAGAGAATTTTGAAGTCGTTGCCGATGTAGGAAGCGGTACAGAAGGCATTTCCATTGCGATTCAAGAATCCCCGGATTTAATCATTTTAGATCTGAATATGAAAGGTCTTTCTGGTTTAGATACCCTTAAAGGCTTGCGTGCAGAAGGTGTTGATGCACGAATTTTGATCTTAACTGTGTCTGATGCGAAAAATGATATTTTCACTCTCATCGATGCGGGTGCTGACGGTTATCTATTAAAAGATACCGAGCCAGATGTGCTACTTGAGCAAATTAAACGTATTGCACAAGGCGAAGTGATTTTAAGTGATTCGATTAAAAATCTTCTTTTAGAACGCAAACATACTGTTGATCCAATGGATTCTCTCACCGATCGTGAAATGGATGTATTACGTTTAATCGCAACAGGTTTATCTAATAAACAAATTGCGGGCCAACTTTTCATTTCTGAAGAAACAGTTAAAGTGCACATTCGTAACTTACTTCGTAAACTTAACGTTCACTCACGCGTTGCAGCAACCGTCTTGTTCTTTGAGCGAAATGGTCGATAGGTAAATTTCAAATGATAAAAAAGAGCGGTTTTTTTAACCGCTCTTTTTGTTATCTTGGCACGCCCCGTAATAAAGGGATTGGCTCAAACGGCGCGACTGAAGTTGGCGCAGGAATATCATTAAAAATTAAGATAAATGGTTTAGGTGGCAAGATTTTTTCATTTCGCCACAAGCTTCCCATGCCGACTAATTGAATATCATCGGGTAAATTTTTGATTCCTGATTTTAATACGGCTACGGTATTTGGACGAGGGTGTCCAATAGCAATGGCGGTGCCATGTTTACGTGCATATTGAATTGCACTTTGAAATTGGCGTTGAACATCTGCCAAATTATCACTGTCATCTAAAAACACATGGCGATCTAATACACGTACGCCTTGTTCTTTTGCTATTTTGCCCGCGACTGATTTTCCAATGGTGCGACTATCTAAAAAGAATAAATTCTGCTCGCGAAGTGTGGTCATCAAATAGGTCATTAATGTGGTATCGGCTGTGGCTGCACTGCCCATATGATTATTCATTCCGATGGCATTGGGCACAATAGCTTTCGCTTTTTTCACCCGCTCATTCACTTGCGCTTCAGATAACCCTAAAGTCAAACCACCTTCTTCAATTTTAATGTTGCTGACAGGCTGCATTGGCATATGAATGAGAATATCGTGATTCTGCGCTTTTGCTTCTTGATTGCGTATTTTGGCATAGGGTGCTGCTGGAATGATCGCAACAGAGACTTCTTTTGGCATGGCTAAAACTTCGGCATCTTCTTTCGGATGATAGCCAATGTCATCAATTACAATAGCCAGTTTGCCTTGTGCAAAAGTAAACGCAGAAAAAAGTGCGGTTGAAAAAATGATCGTATTTCTGACCGCACTTTGAAAGAATGCCGCCATTATTTAATCCACCCAGCTGGATTTACAGGCACCCCTTTACGGCTAATTCCAAAGTAAAGTGCCGGTTTAGAGAGCTCACCCGTATTACCTACTTGCGCAATGGTTTGTCCCGCAGACACCAGCTGACCTTGTTTCACAAATACCGCTTGGTTGAAACCATATAAGCTCAAGTCGCTGTCGCCGTGTTTCACAATCACCATATAACCATAGCCATTAAGATGACCCGCTAGAATGACACGACCACTTGCAATAGCTTTTACCGCGGTACCCGTTGGTGCGCCGATAACCATGCCTTTCCAACGTACTTCGCCCGCTTGGATTGAACCAAAGGAATATAACGTCGGGCCAGAAACCGGGCGACTGTATTGACGTGCGGCCGTACCTAAACCACTGGTGCTGTTAATCAACTTACGTTCTTGATCTGTTGGTTGATAAGGTTTTGAGGTACGTTTTTCTTCCTCTTGTTTTTTCTGAGCAAGGGCTTCACGCTCACGTTGTTCTTGTTGGCGAGCGGCTTGTTCAGCACGTTGAATTTCTTGGCGAAGGGCATTTTCGTTCGCTTTCAACGTTTCCAATTTATTCTGATCTTTCGTTAAGTTTTTGTTGAGTTCATTTAACGTAGATTGACGTTCTTGTTGCGCTTTTTGTAATTCTTGTTGCTGTTTCTTTTGCGTAGAAAGCTGATCGCGATGATTCTTTTGTTGGCCTGAAATCGCTTCGCGTTGTTTTGCTAAATTCTCTTGTGTTGCTTTCAGATTATTAATCATATCAATGCGAACTTGATTTAAGTGCTGATAATACACTTTCATGCGTTCCGCTTTTTTCGCATCCTCTGAAAGCATTCTTTCCAAGGTAGAAGGATTGACACCTGAACGATAAATGGCATCGATTTGCTGTGCGAGTTTCGCTTTTTGCACGCGCTCTTGCTTTTCTAATTGCTTGATTTGCTTTTCGGTTTCCGCCATTTGCTTGCGGATTTCTTGCAAACTTAATTCTGTTTCACGTAATTCACCGACAACGCTATTAATTTTGCTTTCTTGATCTTTAAGACTGGCTTGGAGTTTAGCTTGTGCGCGTTTTTGCTCGGCGATCTTCGATTCTTGTTGTTTAATTTGTTTTTGAATTTGATTGAGATCGTTGCCTTGCGCGAAAGATGAAAAGCCAAGCAGACCGCAAGCCAAAAGTGCGGTCAGTTTTGATAAGATTTTTTTTCTACGATTGCTTTGCTGCATACATCTAAACTTGAGAGAAATTAAGGGACGAATAAGGCTTAAATACTAGCATTATTTTTGAGTGGCTAAAAGTTTACAGACGTTTTTTTGCGAAAGATCAGTAAATACCGCCTTTTTGCTTTTAAACATAACGATTTTTTGCTATAAAAGAGCCATTCATTTTTTTATTAATACTTAGGAGATCCTTATGGAATTAGTATTCATTCGTCACGGTTTCAGTGAGTGGAACGCAAAAAATTTATTCACCGGTTGGCGTGATGTAAATTTAACCGAGCGCGGCGTAGAAGAAGCAAAAGCTGCGGGTAAAAAATTGTTCGAGAAAGGCTATGAATTTGATATTGCCTTCACTTCTGTTTTAACTCGTGCAATCAAAACCTGTAACATCGTGTTAGAAGAATCTCACCAATTATGGATTCCTCAAGTGAAAAACTGGCGTTTAAATGAGCGTCACTATGGTGCATTACAAGGCTTAGATAAAAAAGAAACAGCAGATAAATACGGTGATGAACAAGTTCATATCTGGCGTCGTTCTTATGATATTTCTCCTCCAGATTTAGATCCGAAAGATCCAAATTCTGCACATAATGACCGTCGTTATGCAAACATTCCGTCTGATGTTATACCAAATGCAGAAAACTTAAAATTAACCTTAGAACGTGCATTACCATTCTGGGAAGACCAAATTGCACCAGCAATGCTTTCTGGTAAACGTGTTTTAGTGGTGGCACACGGTAACTCACTTCGTGCATTAGCAAAACACATCATCGGTATTTCTGATGCGGAAATCATGGATTTTGAAATCCCAACCGGTCAACCGTTAGTGTTAAAACTTGACGATAAATTAAACTACGTAGAACACTACTATCTTTAATTTATAAATAATTTCAAAGTGCGGTTAATGTTGACCGCACTTTTTGTTTAAGGAGAATAACGGATGAAAAAATTACTTGCGGTGATTTTTGCCTTGTTACCTGTTTTGGCCTTTGCAGCATCGCCAAATCATACGGCAAAATCAACTCAAACTAAGTCAGTGAAAACGGCAGTTAAAAAAGTAGAAGCTAAGAAAGCCACTACGCTTAAAGCTGTAGCCAAAACAGCTAAAAAGAAAGCAGAGGTCCAAAAAGCAGAAGCGAAAAAGCCTGCTAAAATTGTGGAAGCGAAAAAAGCGGTAACGAAAAAAGAAAAAATAAAAAATAAAACGACAAATAAAGCCGCTAAAGCAGAGCCGACAAAAACGAAAGGCAAACAGCCAGTAGAAAAAACGAAGCAAACTGCAGTAAAAGACAAAAAGACTTTAGCAAAAAGCAAACAAAGTGCAGTTAAAGAATCTGCAAAACCTGAAAAGGTGATTGCTAAAAAAACACCAGCGGTTAAAACAGAAGTGAAGAAAGCGGAACCAAAAGCCGTTGAAAAAGTAACTGAAAATAGAGTGGAAACTGTTGCTCAGAAAACAGCGAATACTGTGACAAAATCCGTCGTTGTGCCAAGATGTAATGATTCAAAAGTTTTTGCGGTATTATCTGATGCCTTTAAAAAACAAGGTGCAGCCACTAACACCCAAATGACAGTGAAACAAATCACGCAAGCACGTGAAACCCAATCTTATCCACAACAAGGGATTCGTAGCTGTAATGCGATAGTGGAAACCAACAGCGTTAAATATGTTACGGATTACAGCATTATCTTGAATGATAAAGGTTTCTTCGTGCAAGTTGAAAACGCACAACCCGCTCAACGTTTCTAATCTTAACGTGCGTTATTTAAATGAAGTTGTTTGAATAACGCACGCATTTCTTCTTCATTCAAACGGCGATACTCACCGTTACCCAATCCATCAAGCGTTAAATGGCTCATTTGATAACGGATGAGACGTAATGTCGGAAAGCCAATATGAGCCGTCATTCGACGCACTTGTCGATTACGCCCTTCACTAATTTTGATTTCCAACCAACTTGTCGGAATACTTTGACGTTCACGAATAGGTGGATTACGAGGCCAGAGAAAATCCGGTTCAGAAATCAACCGCACTTTTGCCGGCTTTGTCATCCCATCTTTCAATTCAACACCTTGACGAAGCTTGTCTAAATCAGCCTCTTCAGGAATACCTTCCACTTGCACAAAATATGTTTTTTCTGTTTTAAATTTAGGATCTGCCAAACGATGTTGCACTTCACCATTATTCGTTAAAATCAGCAGCCCCTCGCTATCACGATCCAATCGCCCTGCCGCATATACATTAGGAATGGTAATAAAATCTTTTAATGTCGCTCGGCCGTTTTCATCGGTGAATTGTGTCAGCACATCAAACGGTTTGTTAAATAAAACGATAATCGTCTGTTCTAATGTGAGTAGCTTCGCTTTAGGCTTAAATGAACGAGTGGGTTTTGCCGTTCGTTTGGTTGTAAATGCGCGGGAAGGGAAAGGTTTCGACATATTATTTATTCAGTAAAAAGAGAAAAAGGGCGGATTTTATTCCGCCCTCTTATATTACCATTGATAGCGATAAACTGCTTGAATTGCATAAGGTTTGTCGAAGTTTTTACCGTCAGCACGGCTTACTTCTAAACCAAAACGATGATTTGCAAATCCAGCATTTAAACCGAGCGCACTTTCAAAACGTCCACGGCTGCTTGCGACATCAAGCGCACTGTTGGCGTAATGAATTTTGCTGCTACGGTTTTTGCTAGTAATCGCATTTACTTCTGCATAAGGTTGTAAATTCCAACCATTACTTAATGCAAAGCCTTTCGCTACACGTAAACCAATTCGAGAATACACAGAAGATAAGCTATCTTCATTCTCTTGTGATGAAATATGTGTCCACGCTAATTGTGCTTGCGGGGTGATTGTCCAATCCTTTGCAAGGCTAAAGCGTTTACCTAATTCACTCGAAATAGTATAAGCGTTGTAATGGCGTTTTTCAGTGTAATCTGAGTTAGCGTGTAAACGGCTGTATTTCACGATGTTATCTACATAAATACCGTTATCTGCAAGGTAAGCTGCATATAAACCCACGCTGTTGCTTCTTACTTTGCCATCACCATAATAACCATTGAAATCAACGTTTGCTTGGCTACGACCAACAAATCCACCAACACGAAGGTTATCTGTTACAGCAGCATCAGCGCCCACTTGTAAGCTATGTACGTTTTGTTTAAAACCAGAAGTTTCACTCTCACCAGTCGAAAGTGCGGCTAATTTTTGGCGAGAATTCACATTACGAACCCACACATTGCCTTTTTCGCCGTTTTTCACTTCACCTAAACGTTGATGGATGCCACTTAAATCATCTTCCACTAAAAGCAATTGTGCTTGGCGAAGAGAAACTTGTGCATTTGCTAAGTCTGAAAGTAATGGAGTGCTTGGCAATACTGGAGCATTTGATGTGACTGCATTTTTAGAATGTGCTAATACCCAATTATTTCCTTCTTTTGTTAGGAAATATTGGTAAGCCCCTAAATCCACACGATTGTTTGGGTTAGTTAAGCTAAACGCCGCATTACCACCATTGGTTTCTACAAGTGTCACTTTTCTGTTAGCGACATTTGCACCTTGGTTAATGACACCAATTTTATGATTACCTTCGGCAGTGCCTTTAACAATGATTTTATCGCTTTTGTTTTCAGCGATATTCGTGTTGAGGTTGAAGGTACCTGAGCCAGTGAGGTTACCCGTGATAGTTAATGTCGTATAAGGAGCGTTTGTATTAGTTAAAGAAACCGAAGAGTTATTTAAATGCAAGTCTGTTACTTCTGAATTATCCACTAAATCCCATGTAGTATTGTTAGTTAGATTTAATGTAACAGGCGTTTTATTTGTACCGTCATATTGCTTTACTGCACCATTTAACTGTGAGTTATCTGCATTTAACACAAATCTAGGTGAGCTAGTTTTCTCTCCTTCAGATAAGTCCGTATCAGCTAGATCGGGCATGTTTAATCCAACCAATACTTTTGCATCGGGGATTTTAGTATTTTTTAGATTAACTGTTGTTGAGCTGTAATTATTTGTTTCATCTCGAGAATCTTGTTTATTAGTAAAAATAACAACATCTCCAGTGTTATTTTCAATGTTGGAATTTGTAATGTTGGTCACGCCACCATCAAGTACAAAACCTAAACCTTTACTTTGACCTTTCGCTTCAATTGTGAGCAGGCTGTCTTCAATATTTAATGTAGAATTCTCTGATGCGTATGCAATAGTAGCTGATTTATCGGTACCAGCTGGCTGTAGCGCGATATTTAAATTTTTGATATGTAATGTTGAGTGTTCGGTATCTACAGCAGTGCTGTTATCTCCCCCTAGAAAAATAGAGGAGTTGATAATATTTGCTGTAGATTTACCATATACTTGGTATCCCGTGCTATCTTTAGCTGAGCTGACAATATGAACAGCATCAATATCAATAGTGGTATTACCTTGAAGATTAAATGCTGAATTTCCTAAAACAGGCTCTCCATCAGCGTCAACTGTAGAAAGTCCCTCAAATAAATTGATATTTCCGAAGTGAAATTTAAGATTTGCATCTCTCAATTCAAAAACAGAACTTTCAGGAAAAGCCTTCGATAATGTGAAAGTGCTATTAGGTTTGATTTCTAATGAACTAGGCCCATTAGAAAATTGAGGATCGAGGAAAATTAATGATTCTGTTGGATAATCCTTATTGTCTAGACCATTTTTCATTCTAAAAGATACATGGGCTAGATTATTTTTATTTGTTAAATCATAGCCATAATCTGAATAAAAATTCATATTTTTTACTTCAGAGTCAGTTC
>CAUETL010000053.1:0-11206 GCA_959020685.1 Parahaemophilus parainfluenzae
ATCAACGCGCTCACGCCATCAACTACCGCTTTATAGGAAATCAGAATGGTACGATCTTCATCGGTGAAAGGTTGTCTATCGGTTAGTATCATTTTTCAAATCTGGTAGGGAAAATGACCGCACTTTGGACAAAGTGCGGTTAAATTAAGGATTATTTTTTAGGATTAACATCTAATACTTCAACGTCGAAGTAAAGTGTTGCATCAGGTGGAATTGCATCGCCTGCACCTTGTTTACCGTAAGCTAATTCAGGTGGAATCACTAATTCGATTTTACCGCCTTTTTTCACTAACTGAAGACCTTCAGTCCAACCTTTGATCACTTGGTTTAATTTAAATTCTACCGGTTGACCACGTTCAACAGAGCTATCAAATACTTTACCATCCGGTAATTTACCAGTGTAATGTACTTTCACAGTATCCGTTGCTCTAATCGCCTCACCTTTACCTGCTTCAGTGATTTTGTAAAGTAAGCCATCTTTGGTGCTTTTCACGCCATCTTTTTTCGCAAATTCAGCGCGGTATTTATCACCTTCTTCTTTTGCAGCTTTCGCTTGTTGTTCTACTTTTGCTTTCGCCGCAGACACTAATTGCTCTTGAATGCCATCTAAGGTTTTTTGAATTTTTTCGTCTTTACGAACATCAACTTTACCTTCTAATGCATCTTTTAAGCCATCTAAAATACGTGCATTGTCGTATTGAATCACTTCTTTTTGAGCTTCCACTAAATCTTTTACTTGGTTACCCATTAATGCACCTACAGCATAAGACGCATCACTTGCGCTTGGCGCTGCTTTATCTTCTGCAAAAACAGAACCAGAAACGACCGCACTTACCATAAGTGCAGCAAGAGAAAGCTTTTGAATTTTCAACATTTTGCTTGATCCTTTATAATAGAAACGGAATAGCGAATAGGTTAAATCGGATTGACCAAATTCACAACATTTTTTTAAAAATTAGAGAAATTTTATGCAAAATCAACAAATTTTAGAAGATCGCATTGCTGAACTTGAAATGAAAATTGCATTTCAAGAACAACTTTTAGACGAGCTAAACCAAGCATTAGTTCAACAACAGTTTGATATGGATAAAATTCAACTTCAACTCCGCTATCTCGCCGGCAAATTAAAAGATATGCAACCTTCTAATATTGCCAGCCAAGCAGAAGAAACGCCACCTCCGCATTATTAAAATGTAATAAAACCATATTTTTAGCTAAATGCGTGATCTTCATCACAAATTCATGAAAAATATTTTTATTTTATTGAAAAAATAACTAAGTGTTTTTATGGTTACTCTATAGTTGTAAACCAAATAGAGGATGTAAAAATGGCAAAGTTAGAAATAAAAAATATTACAAAAAAATTTGGTGACTTTTACGCAGCAAATAATATTACTTTTACCGCTGAAGAAGGCGAGTTTGTCACCTTATTAGGACCAAGTGGCTGTGGTAAAACCTCCTTATTAAAGTTAATCGCTGGATTTCATGTGGCTGATGAAGGTGAAATCCTTATTGGAGGAAAAAATGTTAACAACGTTCCTCCAGAAAAACGCAATACAGCCATGTGTTTCCAATCCTATGCCCTTTTCCCTCACCTCAACGTTTCTCACAATATTTGCTATGGTTTAAAGCAACGTAAAATTGATATTGAAGAACAAAAACAGCGTTTAAATCTCGCATTGAAACAAATGGATTTAGAATTTCATAAATTGAAATTACCCAATGAGCTTTCTGGAGGTCAACAGCAACGTGTCGCATTAGCCAGAGCCATGGTCACTCGTCCAGATGTAATTTTATTTGATGAACCGCTTTCCAACTTAGATGCCAAATTACGCGAAAGTGTACGTTTTGAAATTAAGCAACTCTCAAAACAATACAATTTGACTAGTATTTATGTGACTCATGATCAGGCTGAAGCCCTAACTATGTCAGATAAAATTATTGTGTTAAATAAAGGTGCTATTGAGCAAATTGGCTCTCCTCAAGATATTTATCATCATCCTAAAAACCGCTTTGTGGCAGATTTTATTGGCATTGCCAATATCACGGAAGCCAATGTAAAAAACATCGGCGATAACCTTTATGCTGTTAGTTCTATTTTTGGCGATTTCACCGTATTTTCTGAGAAAAAACCGGAATCAGAACGAATTTATATTTGCTTTCGACCAGAAGACATTGAATTGTTACCAAACGCACAAACGGAAGCGGAAAACCAAATTACAGTAGATATCATCAACACCGCTTTTATGGGCAATATCACGGAAGTGCAAGGAGTTATTAAACGTAGTGATGAAGAGAAAAAATTACGCCTGCAACTAACAAAATGTCCGAATTTGAGCGATAAACTCACCTTTACGGTTCCCCGCCATGCGATTAAATTCTTGGAGTCCGTAAAATGAAAAGTCTCAAAAATGATGTAAAAGCATGGTTATTGCTATGCAGCGGTTTAGGTACAATCCTATTTTTAATGGGGTCCACATTCTACATTGTCGTCTCTCAAAGCCTTGGTTTATACAGTATGGGTGGGGAAGAAAGCCAATTTAGTTTGGAGTATTGGCAAGCCGTATTAAATAGCCCTGTATTCCAAAATTCGTATATTTATTCCGTAAAAGTGTCTTTATTAGGAGCGATTTTATCCATCATCGTGGCTTATCCCATTGCCATGTGGTTACGTAAAAAATTACCAGCTAAGGTAACGATCATCACCATCTTGCGGGCACCTATGTTGGTACCGGGATTGGTTGCCGCCTTTTTGTTCGTCAATATGATTTCTTACCACGGCATTCTTAACGAAGTATTCGTTTATTTAGGCATTTGGGACGAACCGAAAACCCTACAAAATGACGAATTTGGTTGGGGAGTAGTGATTTTACAAATGTGGAAAAACATTCCCTTTGCTTTAATTCTTATTGGTGGCGCGGTCAATTCACTGAAAACTGATTTATTAGATGCGGCAGCTAATTTAGGTTCGAGTCCTTGGCAACGTTTTTGTTATGTGATCTTCCCACTAACCTTAGGTGCGGTACAAGTTTCCTTTATTTTAATATTTATCGGTGCACTCGGTGATTTCGCCTTTTATAGTATTGCAGGTCCTCGTAGTACCTATTCTTTAGCACGTTTAATGCAAATGTCCGCCTATGAATTTGAAGAGTGGAATCAAAGTGCGGTCATGGCATTAACTATTATGTTGACCTCAGCCTTCTTCACCATCCTAGTGTCATTATTGATTAAACCATTAGCCGTCAAACGTGGAGAAGTCAAATGAGTAGTTCCGTACAAATCACAACGAAAAATGGTCGATTAATCGCACGTATTTCCTTAACCTTCTTTATTCTTGCTAATTTTATTTGGTTGTTCCTACCCTTTTTAATGGCGGGTTTATGGTCATTGGTAGATCCCGCTAAACCGTGGAGTTATCCAGATATTTTCCCTCAATCATTATCTTTTGAACGTTGGAAAATTGTATGGGAAACCACCTCTTTACCTGAAGCAATGTTTAATAGCTATACCATTGCGCCTACGGTTTCTCTGATCACTATTTTACTCTCTCTCCCAACAGCTTATGCATTTGGACGTATGGAGTTTAGAGGTAAAAAATTAGCAGAATTATTGACACTGATTCCATTGGTTATTCCAGGCATGATTATTGCCCTATTCTTTAGCCGTATGTTATTGGATTTAAATATTAACAATCCATTCATCGGCATTGTTATTGGGCATGTTGTACTCACGTTACCTTATGCTATTCGGATTTTATCCGCGGGCTTTTCTTCTGTACCACAAGACCTCATTGATGCTAGCCGTGACTTAGGTGCATCTAAATTTACCGTTTTCAAAGACGTGTATATGCCGATGTTAAAACCCAGTTTTTTAGCATCAATTATTTTCTGTTTAGTGAAAAGTATTGAAGAGTTTGCTATCGCTTTCGTTATCGGCTCACCAGACTTTATTACCGTGCCAACCATTTTATATTCTTTCCTCGGTTATTCTTTTATTCGTCCGAATGCGGCCGTTGTATCGATTATTTTGTTGGTACCAAACATTATTTTGATGATGATTATCGAAAAATTGTTGAAAGGGAATTATCTCTCTCAATCCACAGGAAAAGCATAATTTTCACAAGGAGCATCTTATGCAAAAAAATATCCGTAAACTTCTATCCATTGGTCTTACCGCTGCCGCCTTGGCTGTCAGTACTTTTGCCTCGGCTTCCACTGACTTAAGTGGTAAATCTTGGAGCGAAATCGAAGAACTCGCTAAAAAAGAAGGAAAATTGACAGTTAGCGTTTGGTATTTGCAACCGCAATTCCGTAATTTTGTCAAAGAATTTGAAAATCAATACGGTATTAAAGTCAAAGTACCTGAAGGCACCTTGGACGGTAATATCAATAAACTGATTGCTGAAAAAAATCTAGAAACCGGCAAAATGGATGTGGTTGTGTTAAATGCTGACCGTTTAGGCAACGTAGCGAAAAATGACATTCTTGTAAAACTCAATAACTTACCAAATTTCGATAAATTAAATCACCACTTACAAGGTGTTGAATTAGGCGATATGGCTGTAGGTTACTGGGGTAATCAAACCGGTCTAGCTTATGATCCTATGCGAATAAAAGAAGAGGAACTGCCACAATCTTGGGCTGATATGGAAAGTTATATTGATAAAAATCCAAAAAAATTCGGCTATTCTGATCCAAACGGTGGCAGCTCCGGTAATGCCTTCATTCAGCGAGCTTTAGTGTATATTAATGGTGATTATGATTACCGTACCGATAAAATTGATGAAGCACAGATTGCTAATTGGAAGAAAACCTGGGATTGGTTCAGCAGTAAAAAAGATGCGCTAATCCGTACAGCTTCGAATGCTGATAGTCTAACCCGTTTAAACGATGGTGAGTTAGTGATTGTCTCTGCATGGCAAGATCACTTGTTCAGCTTGCAAAAACAAGGTGCAATTACTGACCGTTTAAAATTCTATGTACCAAAATTTGGGATGCCTGGCGGTGGTAATGTTGTAACCGTAGCAAAAAATGCGCCTAACCCAGCCGCATCACTTGTTTTCGTGCATTGGATTACCTCACCTGAAGTACAACAGAAATTAAACCAAGAATTCGGTGTTCGTCCACTAAATAGTGAATCTGGTTTGAAAGATACTATTTTCTTCTCAACACCATGGCGTAAAGCCGAAATGGAAGCCTTCACAAAAGAGGTTATTTCGAGATAAACAATAAACCGCACGTTAACGTGCGGTTTACTTTTATAGGCTAATAAAGTGCGGTCAGTTTTAACAACATTTACAACCAAACAAAATAAGTCATACTGCCGATGATGGCGATACAGAATAGATTGAGAATCAAACCGACTTTGGCCATATCGAGTTGTTTCACATTTCCTGTTGCAAACACGATAGCATTAGGCGGTGTAGCGATTGGCAACATAAATGCACAACTTGCCCCACAAGCGATAATTGCGGCTAAAGCAATAGGCGGTAAATTCATAGATTGAGCCACTGAAATCACAATTGGCATAATCAACGCTGCACTGGCGGTATTCGATGTAAATTCCGTTAAGAAAATAATAAATGCCGTCATCACAAAGCAAAGTACCCAAAGTGGTTTGGTTTGCACAAACTGAACGATACTATCCGCCATAATCTTACTGGCACCAGAATCTTTCATCACGATACTGAGTGTTAAACCACCACCGAATAAAACGAGCACGCCCCATTCAACACGCTCTTGAATTTCTTTCCAACTCGCGACACCTGAAACACAAATAAAGATCACAACGCATAGTGCAATCACGGTATCAAAGTTTTCGATTTTTTTCGGCAATTCAAGGAAAGCCGTAATCCATGGGTTTAAGAGAGAGCTGAAAAGTAACATAATCGCCATACCGATAAAGATCATTAAGGTAATGATATTTTTTCGATTAAAGCTGACTTTCTCAAGTGATGGATTAAAATCCACAGAAAAGTCTGGACGTAAAATCACCCATAAAGAAAAAATCATTGAAGGCACAAGCAGTACCATCACTGGGAAACCGTAGCCTAGCCATTCCGTAAAGGTCACTTGAATTTGAGATGCCAAAATGGCATTCGGTGCACTTCCCACCAAGGTACCAATACCACCGATACTAGCACTAAATGCCATGCCTAACAATACAAAGGCGTACAACCGATGGTTTTTCTCTGCATTGATACCTTTTAACATCCCCATCGTGAGCGGTAACATCATCGCCGCCACAGCGGTGTTGTTAATCCACATAGAAAGGAATGTAGTTACGGTGAAGAGGTAGGTAATAGAAAGTTTTAAGTTTCCTTTGGCCAAACGAATAATGTAATTCGCAATAATCTTATCTAGATTCTGAATTTGCAACACCGCAGCCACCACAAATCCCCCAAAGAACATATAAATAATTGGGGTAGAGAATGGTGCGAGCGCTTTTTGTGTATTAATCAAGCCTAATCCTATGGCCACGACAGGCACCATAAGGGATGTCACGGTAATATTAAAGGCTTCCGTTAACCATAAAATACCAATAAAAATAAGCAAGGCTAACCCGCGATTCTCTTGAGCAGAAAAGGGCAATATTTTGATTAACACCAACATGAAGACAAAGTCTAAGGCAAGAATAATGAGACTTTTATATTTAGAGAGAAAGGTTTGTTGAGTTTGCATATACAATCTCCTATAAAACGATAGGGGAGATTATTAATTAGCATTTAACCGAAAAAATTGAAACATATATTTAACAAATTTGTGATGCGCTTCAAACTATTTTTGTATAAACAACAAACCGCACCTAAAAGTGCGGTCTGTTTTGCTTTCGTTTTTTATTGTTGCATACGAGCTTGAATACGTTCTGGCAATCTTAATCCAACGAGAGCAACAAGGACAATTGTCCAGAATAAAGTGACATACACAAGGGCTGAACCAAGTCCCACTCTTTCGCTAAGTGCGGCGGCAATTACAGGAGACACCCCACCACCGATCGCAGCGAAGTTATAGATGAAACCAATACCTGTGCTTCGCATTTCGGCCGGGAAGAAAGTCGCCATATATTTTGGCACTAAACCGGCAATCCCTAAGTTAGTTGCAAGTAAGAAGAAGAGCAATGCACCAAGGGCTAACACATTATTTTCTGGCAAATAGAATACTGGGAAGAGGAAGAAAAGTGATAACAATAAGCTATATACAAAGGTTTTCTTCTCACCCAATTTATCCCCGATAAAGCCTGCAATTAAGGTACCGATGAGGATACCAAAGCCTGCCCAGAACATCAGTGATTTCACATTTTCAGCATAGCCGTTTTCTTTTAGGTAAAGTGGAAGCAAGCCCACTACCGGCCAGTTTACGGAGAAAATTGAATAACAAACTAAGAAAATAATTAAGGTGATTGGTAATTGTTTTTTAGTGAACAGGTCAGTAAGTGGAACTTTATTCACTTTACCCGCTGCTTTCGCTTGTGCCCATTCTTCACTTTCAGGGGCATGACGACGAACATAGAGTACTAAAGCTACCGGTGCTAAACCAATAAAGAAAGCCACACGCCAGCCATAAGCTTGTGCAACCCAAGGAATCACTTGAGAAGCAAGAATATTACCGATGGAAAAGCCACTCACTAAAAATGCACTGGCTTTCGTACGCAAATGTTGTGGCCAGCTTTCAATGGCATAAGAGGAAGAACACGCATATTCACCTGCCATCCCCATACCGATAATCATACGGAAGATGAAAAGCCAAATATAACTGGTGGATAATCCGCACAAGAATGTGCCGACGGAATACGTAATAATGGAAACAATCATCGCCAAACGACGACCATATTTATCGGCAAAACTACCAAAAATCGCCCCACCTAATGGACGTGCGACGAACGCTGCAAGTAATAATGTGGATGTTTCCGTTGTGCTCATGGCGAATTCTTTTTGAATATCCAAAAGCACGTAAGTGATCAGCATATAATCGAAGCCATCAAAAACATAACCTAACCAAGCCGCAAATAACGCTTTTTTTTGCGTAGGACTGACTTCTTTATACCATGGTAATGATGTTGTCATAACAACCTCCCTTCCTTGTATTTGAGAATTTTGTGGTATAGATCACAGAATTTAAAATCACTGCTAATTTCTGCTTGCATAAATAAAGATAAGACGTATGATGTCTTATGTCAATTAAAGAGAATGAGAGCTGGATCACAAATTCAGAAAATAGATTAGAAAATGAGAACAGAAATGAAAAAAACAAGTAAAAAAGAAGCAAGTCTCGTTTTGCAGGATAAAATCAAATCGCTCATCATTAAACAAAATCTTAAATCCGGCGATTTGATGCCAACAGAAAATGAGCTGATTGAACAGCTTGGTGTGAGCCGTTCCAGTTTGCGTGAAGCCATTAAATCTTTAGAGGCGCTACACATTTTAGACATTCGCCATGGTGTTGGTACTTTTGTGAGTGAATCCTCTCTTGTACCAATGATTCGCGGATTAAGCTTTCACACACAACTGAATTTGCATAATGATCATAATCAGCTGATTAATATTTTGGATATTCGGGAAATTTTGGAATACGGTTTTGCCCCGATGGTTTTAGGAAAAATTAGCCAAGAACAGACCGCACTTTTGCAAAAATCAGTGGCCAATATGGAAAAAAATGCCCGTGAGCAAAAATTTTCCCCAAAAGATGAATACCACATTCATTTAAAACTTTATGAACCATTAAATAACCCGTTACTGATTCAGTATTTAGATGCGTTTTGGCAAATTTATCAACAAGTAGAAAAAGGCTTACCGCCACCAATACTTTCTCCTGAAAAATTAGCCATGCAACACCGTGAATTAATTGATGCCGTAGAAGCGCATGATTTGGTGCGCATGCAACGTGCGATCTTGCAATATTTCCAAAGTATTCGCCAACGCTTACAACAAGGAGGGCATGATGCAAACTAATGGATTAAACATCGCCTTAATCGGCTGCGGCTTTTTTGGCGTTCAGTTGGCTTCTGCATTTGACAAAGCCCAAGCAAACTTAATTGCAGTGACCGATATCAATCCTTCTCTTGCACAAAAACTCGCAGACCAATACGGTAGCCAAGCCTTTTTTAGTGTAGAAGAAATGTTGGCAGAAACTAAAGCGGATTTAGTGGTTATCGCCACACCAAACTATGCTCATTATTCCCCAGCTATCTTAGCGTTAAATGCTGGTTGTCATGTCTTTATTGAAACACCTTTTACCTTAAGCTCTTCTCAAGGGCAACATTTACGCCGTCTTGCTGAAGAAAAAGGCAAATTCATTTTTGTGGGCCATTTGGAACGTACGTTACCTGGCATGTTAAAAGTCAAAGCGGCTTTAGAACAAGGAAAATTAGGTAGAATTACGGTCGCACGAGCCATGCGTCAGCGTTGGATTGAAAACCTACCAAATAAAGAGTGGTGGAAATTAGATGCCAATCTTACGGGCGGCGAGCTTTTCCACCTCATTCACGAACTGGATTTACTCTGTTGGTTATTAGGTGATATTGAGGCGGTCTTTGCTCAAGCCGCTAATCAAGCGCATCTCGATACACCTGATAGTCGTGATGTGTTGCAACTGTTACTACGTTTTGAAAATGGCGTGTTAGGTTCGCTCGAAATGGGCACCGCTTATCGGTTACACCAATGGGGCATTCAAATTCATGGTGAAAATGGTGTGATTGAAGTCAATTTCTTTACCTCAAGTGTCACATTTAATTATCTAGATGGAAAAATAGAACACGTTGATTTATTTGATGAATTTGAGGCTGATTTATCTTTACGTGAAAGTGCCAAAGGCACTCAGCAATATAATGTCACCCACGCACCTTGCCAACTTTGGTTAAGCCGAGCGGCTGAAATCGAAGTACAAAGCGTAGTGGAGCACTTAACACAAGGAAAAATCAGTCCATTAAGTCTATGTTTAACTGAAGCCATCGAAGTTGCAGAAGCAGCGAAGCAATCCATGGTAACGGAAAAACAAATCTCAGTGAAAAAATAAGGAGTTTATTATGATGCGATATGGTGTTGTTGGCGTTGGCTATTTTGGTGCAGATTTAGCCCGCTTCATGAATGAATTTGATGATGCACAGATTACCATGGTATATGACCCTGAAAATGGTGAAACCATTGCTCAAGAATTGCAATGCGTAGCAGCAAAATCTCTTGAAGAATTGGTCACTTCCCCTGATGTGGATTGCGTGATTGTCGCCACCCCTAACTACTTACACAAAGAGCCTGTCATTCTTGCAGCGAAAAACAAAAAGCATGTTTTCTGTGAAAAACCAATCGCCTTAAGTTATCAAGACTGTGACGACATGGTACGTGCTTGCGAAGAAAATGGTGTCACCTTTATGGCTGGCCATGTGATGAACTTCTTTAACGGTGTTCACCATGCCAAAGAATTAATCAATCAAGGCGTGATCGGTAAAGTGCTTTATTGTCACACTGCACGTAACGGCTGGGAAGAACAACAACCGACTATCTCATGGAAAAAAATCCGTGAAAAATCTGGCGGCCACTTATACCACCATATTCACGAATTAGACTGTGTACAATTCATTATGGGTGGTATGCCAAAAACCGTTACTATGGCAGCCGCCAATGTTGCACACAAAGGCGAAAAATTCGGTGATGAAGACGATATGATTTTTGTCACCATGGAATACGATGATAATCGCTTCGCTGTTCTAGAATGGGGTTCCGCTTTCCGTTGGGGTGAACATTACGTATTAATTCAAGGGGAAAAAGGCGCGATCAAACTTGATATGTACAATACCAAAGGCACCCTTCGCGTGGATGGAAAAGACACCTATTTCCTCATTCACGAAACCCAAGAAGAAGATGATGACCGTACCCGTATTTACAACAGTACAGAAATGGACGGCGCGATTCAATACGGTAAACCGGGCAAACGCACACCGCTCTGGTTGAGTTCTATCATGAAAAAAGAAATGCGTTATTTAAACGATATTCTCCATGGTATGGAACCAACTGAGGAATTTGTAAAATTACTCACCGGTGAAGCAGCCCGAGCTGCCATCGCCACTGCCGATGCTTGTACCCGTTCTCGTTACGAAAACCGCAAAGTTGATTTAGCAGAAATCATCGGTAAATAAAAATAACGTAAAAATAAACCGCACTTTAGTTACCAAATCAAAGTGCGGTTATTTTTTACATGTTTTTGAAGAAACTTAC
>CAUETL010000054.1:0-11165 GCA_959020685.1 Parahaemophilus parainfluenzae
TTCTTACGCTGGCGTTAAAAGTGCTGCGGCTCTAGGTACCGGAGCTAATGCAAGTGGGGTTGTTTCGACAGCTGTAGGTAATGGGGCTAAAGCGAGTGCTTTAGGAGCTTCAGCATTAGGTAATACTGCAGATGCTAGTGGTAGAGGTTCAATGGCTTTCGGTTATGCATCTAAAGCTTCAGGTGTGGATGCATTGGCATCTGGCTCTAATGCTAATGCTTCATCAATGAATGCAGTTGCGGTTGGTAAAGATAGTAATTCTTCTGCTGTTAATGCTATTGCTCTTGGTCAAGCGAGTAATGCCTCTGCGGTTAGTGCGGTAGTGATTGGTACTCAAGCTAAAGCTATACATGAAAACTCTGTGACATTGGGTTCTTATTCAAGTAGTGCAGCCAATAATTTTGATCCGACAGCAAAAGCTTTATCTTCTTTTGACGATGATGCGAAAGTCAAAACGGTTAACTACAATGGTACTTTTTCAACTCAAAAAGGCGCAGTATCTGTCGGTGATGGAAAACTTGTTCGCCAAATCCAAAACGTAGGTGCAGGTCGAATTACCGCTACTTCGAATGACGCAGTAAATGGTAGCCAATTATACCAAGCTTATTACAATGCAGGCTTTAACATTAAAAATAATGGTGAAGAAACATCACGTATTAATACCCATGGCAAAGTGAATTTTGTGGATGGTAAGAATACCAAAGTGGTTGTTGAAGATGGTGATAATGCTGCTAATATTACAGTGAATTTAAAAGATGATATTACTGTTAATAATGTTACAGCTAAAAATGTCACCGTAGGACCTGTTACGATTAATCAAGATGGTATTAATGCAGGTGATAAAAAAATCACTAATGTATCAAATGGTACAATTTCAGCAGATAGTAAAGAAGCTGTGAATGGTAGCCAATTATATGCAGCGAAGAACGAGCTTAATACCAATATTACTAAAGCCGCTGCAGCAGCTAAAACAGAAGTAAAAGCTGGAACGAATGTAGAGGTGACTTCTGAAACTGGTGCGAATAATCAAACGATTTACACGGTTAACGCAAAAGACACTTCAGCTTCTGTTGAAGCAGCTTCTGATGCTGTTACAGTAACAGTTGGTGAAAAAACAGAAGTTAAAAATGGTATTTCTGTTACCACAGTAACCAATTACAAAGTGGATCTTTCACAAAAAACCAAAGATGAAATCAAAAATGCAGGTGGTCGTGGGTTTAACGTAACTGCAAGTGCATCTGAAGGTACTGTTGTAAATGAAGTGGCAGAAGAAACTGTTCAGTCTACAGCAACCAAAATGGATAAATTGACACTTGATGCGGGTAAAAATATTAAATTAACTCACAAAAAAGGAAAAGTGTTAAGCGTTGCTGTGTCTGATACACCGACATTCAAAAATGTAACTACAACAGGTGACGTTAACGTTGGTGGTACTATCCATGCACATGGTGGATTAGATATGCACAATAATCGTATTGTAAATGTGGCTGATCCGAAAGACCCAACTGATGCAGTAAATAAACGTTATGTTGATAATGCTGTGAAAAACATTAATAACAACATCAATCGTTTAGACAACAAAATTGATCACGTTGATCGTAAATTACGAGCAGGTATTGCAGGTGCAACCGCGATTTCTTTCTTACAACGTCCAAATGAAGCGGGTAAAAGCTTAGTTTCTGTTGGTGTTGGTGGTTATCGCAATGAAAATGCAATCGCAGTTGGTTATGGCCGAAATTCTGATAACAACAAAATTTCGATTAAAGTTGGTGCAAGTATCAATTCCCGCAGTGATGTAAACTGGGGTGGTAGCATCGGTTACCAATGGTAATTGTTTGATAAAAAGGCAGAGTAAAATCTGCCTTTTTATTATATTGAGATGAAAAAAAGTGCGGTCAAATTTAACCGCACTTTTTATTTTTATTGATTAAAGCACTTTAACGATGCTTTCACATAAATAACGAATATTGTCTTCAGTGATACCAGCCACATTGATACGACCAGAACGAACCGCATAAATCGCAAATTCTTCTTTTAAGCGATCAACTTGTTCAGGTGATAAGCCGCTGAAAGAGAACATACCGTTTTGTTCCATGATAAAGCTGAAATCTTGTTCTGCACCATATTCTTTTAATAACTGAACAAATAAATGACGCATTTTTTTGATACGTTCACGCATTTCAGTTAATTCATTTTCCCATTCTTGACGAAGTTGTGGATCATTTAACACTGTTGCTACGGTCGCTCCACCGTGAGATGCAGGGTTAGAGTAGAGTGTACGAATAATTGATTTCACCTGTGTTAAAGCGGTGGAAGCAATTTCTGCATTTTCAGCCACAAGGGTAAAGGCACCTACACGCTCATTGTATAAACCAAAGTTTTTAGAGAATGAACTTGCCACTAATAATTCTTTATGATTTGCCGCAAAAGCACGTAAACCGTAAGCATCTTGGTCTAAGCCATTGGCTAAACCTTGATAAGCAAAGTCAAAGAGTGGTAACCAGCCGTTTTTTGCTGAAAGTGCAGCTAATTCTTGCCATTGTTCAGGGGTTGGGTCAATACCAGTTGGGTTGTGGCAGCAACCGTGTAAAAGCACCACATCACCTTCGCTTGCTTGGCTTAAATCTTCAAGTAAATGTTCCCAGTCAAGGGCTTTGCGCTCAGCATCATAATAACGATATTCGCGAATTGTCATGCCCACCGCATTGAAAATGGCATTGTGGTTTGGCCATGTTGGCGTACTAATCCACACATTTTGAGCTTTGGTTTGGCGTTTGATGAATTCTGCAGCAATGCGTAATGCACCTGTTCCACCTAAGCTTTGTACCGTTCTTGCTCGATTCGCTTTAATGACTTCTGAATCTTTACCGAAAAGGAGTTCTTTTGTGCGTTCGTTATAATCGGCAATACCATCGATAGTCAGATAGTTTTTCGTTTTTTCGTTATCAAATAAGCGTTTTTCAGCTTCTTTTACTGCACGCATAATCGGCGTTGTACCTTGTGCATCTTTATAAACGCCAATACCTAAATTGATTTTATTTTCACGTGTTTCAGATTTGAATGCTTCGCCTAAGCCTAAGATAGGATCGGCCGGAGCCGCTTTGATATGTTCAAACATAGCTTTTCCTTATGTATGTGTTGTGAGATAAGTAATT
This sequence comes from Parahaemophilus parainfluenzae, assembly GCA_959020685.1. Taxonomy (GTDB): domain Bacteria; phylum Pseudomonadota; class Gammaproteobacteria; order Enterobacterales; family Pasteurellaceae; genus Haemophilus_D; species Haemophilus_D parainfluenzae_T. The sequence goes on from CAUETL010000054.1 coordinate 3,156, forward strand.
TTATACTTCAGCCGATAGATTTTATCAAGAAGAACTTGATAAAAATCAACCGCACTTTGATGTTTTTAGATATTCATCAAAAAAGTGCGGTTGTTTTTTTCGATTATTTTAATTTCTCAATCGCCCAATTTAAACCAGATTGATAGTCTTCAGGGAGTTCGTGACGAAGTTTTTCAAGCTGTTGAATAATGATCGTTTTGTCTGGATGCGTGATATTGATATGACCTAATTTTCTACCCGGACGAACTTCCTTACCATACCAATGTAACTGAGAGAATGGCGTGTTCAACCATTGTGGATTATGTTCTGTACCAATCAAGTTAACCATGACACTTGGTGCAATGGGCTGTAATGACGGTGTAGGTAAATCTAATAAGGCTCGTAGATGCAATTCAAATTGACTGATAGCACAACCTAATTGTGTCCAATGTCCACTGTTATGCACACGAGGAGCGAGTTCATTAATTAATAATTTATCACCCACCACAAAGCATTCCATCGCCATTACACCTACATATTCAAGCTTATCCATGATTTTTCCGAGCATAGATTCAGCCTGAATTTGTTGGCTTTGTTGTTGCGGGAATGAAATATCTGTCACACTGTAACGTAAAATACCATTTTGCTGTAGGTTATGCGTCACAGGATAGAAACGCTTTTCACCATTTTTAAATCTTGCGCCAACAATAGACACTTCGTAATCAAAAGGAATAAATTTTTCTGCGATAACTTCACCGAATAAATCGTCCGTAATATCACGTTGATTATCTGCAGTGACAATCCATTGACCACGACCGTCATAACCACCGGTACGACGCTTAACTACGACTTTTTCGCCTACGTTTTTAAATACTTCAGACCATTGCGTTTTATCTTTTAATAAACACCATGGCGAGGTAGAGAGATTAAGTTCATCTAGTAAAGATTTTTGGGTAAAGCGATCAGCCAATAAGCCAAAAACATTCTGATTAACGAAATTCTTATGATGGCCTAATAATTTGGTTAAAGGTGTTTTTTCCCAACGTTCAATTTCTGCGGTGATGATCGCATCTTTAGGTAAATCAAATACGGGCGCATTGAACTCAAGCGGCTGGACATGAATATCTAATGGGGCGCCTGCATAACGTAACATTCTGCCAAGTTGACCATTACCAAGCACATAAACGGTAGGATATAGGGTAGAGTTTTGCATAAAATTTCTCATCAAATCTAGCTAAAAAAACAACCGCACTCTGAAAAGTGCGGTCAAATTTAAAGGTGTTTTATGTACGTGGATCAGGATTATCCAATACCATATTAGTTTGATTTTCGCGGAATGCTTGTAGGCGAGCAAATAACGCATCATCCCAACCGGCAAGAATTTGTGCAGCGAGTAATCCTGCATTGGCCGCACCTGCTGGACCAATCGCTAAAGTGCCGACAGGAATACCTTTGGGCATTTGCACGATAGAATAGAGACTATCAACACCGCTTAATATAGAGCTTTTGACAGGAACACCCAATACCGGTATAAGCGTTTTAGCCGCAATCATGCCAGGTAAATGAGCAGCGCCACCCGCACCTGCAATAATCACTTTGTAACCATTCTTTTGTGCATTTTCGGCAAATTCAAACAGCTTGTCGGGGGTTCGATGTGCGGAAACGACTTCAACATGATATGCCACATTGAGTTCATCTAAAATTTGAGTGGCTTCTTGCATGGTTGCCCAATCGCTTTTTGAGCCCATAACAATAGCAATTTGTGCGGTATTTGACATATTTTTAAAAATTTATCTGATAAAAAAAACGATGCGTAGAATAGCATATTTGCCTACTTTTAAGCAAACGTTTGCTATGTGGTAAAAACTGAAAATTCCATTGCAAGTTTTGTCATAAAATCTTATCCTAATATGAGTTTTTTTCTTAGAAATAGAGCAGATTATGTTAGCTAAAGCGAAATATAGAAAAGATTACAAACAACCTGATTTTACAGTTACGGATATTTTCCTTGATTTTCAATTAGATCCTAAGCATACCGTTGTCACTGCAAAAACAACCTTCCAACGTTTAAATGATGAAGCAACCCATCTACGATTAGATGGCCATGGTTTCCAATTTGCCTCCATTAAATTCAATGGCGAAGATTTCAAACATTATCATCAAGACCATGAAAGTTTAACGTTAGATTTGACCAATCAAAGTGCGGTCAATTTTGAACTTGAAATTGTGACGAATTTAGAGCCTGCACAAAACACCTCTTTACAAGGGCTTTATCAATCTGGCGAGGGCATTTGTACACAATGTGAAGCAGAAGGTTTTCGTCAAATTACCTATATGCTTGATCGACCAGATGTATTGGCGCGCTATACAACCAAAATTACTGCAGATAAGACTAAATATCCCTACTTGCTTTCTAATGGAAACCGCATTGCAAGTGGTGAATTAGAGGATGGTCGTCATTGGGTTGAGTGGAATGACCCGTTCCCGAAACCAAGCTATTTATTCGCTTTAGTGGCGGGTGATTTTGATTTATTACAAGATACCTTTACGACAAAAAGTGGTCGTGAAGTGGCCTTAGAGCTTTATGTTGACCGTGGAAATCTTGATCGTGCCTCTTGGGCAATGGAAAGTTTGAAAAAAGCGATGAAATGGGATGAAGACCGTTTCAATTTAGAATATGACTTAGATATTTACATGATTGTTGCTGTGGACTTCTTCAATATGGGCGCCATGGAAAATAAAGGGTTGAATATTTTTAACTCTAAATTTGTGTTGGCAAATCCACAAACAGCAACCGATGATGATTATCTCGCCATTGAAAGCGTGATTGCGCACGAGTATTTCCATAACTGGACAGGAAACCGAGTAACTTGCCGTGATTGGTTCCAATTAAGTTTGAAAGAAGGTTTAACGGTTTTCCGTGATCAAGAGTTTTCATCTGATACAGGCTCTCGTGCTGTTAATCGCATTAATAACGTGAAATTCTTACGTACGGTGCAATTTGCCGAAGATGCAAGCCCTATGTCACACCCAATTCGCCCTGAAAAAGTCATTGAAATGAATAACTTCTATACCGTGACTGTATATGAAAAAGGGGCAGAAGTGATTCGTATGTTGCACACTTTATTAGGTGAACAAGGTTTCCAAAAAGGGATGCAACTTTATATTGCAGAAAATGACGGTAAAGCCGCAACTTGTGAAGATTTTGTTTCTGCAATGGAACGTGCAAATGACGTTGATTTAGCACAATTCCGTCGTTGGTATAGCCAATCAGGTACGCCAGAATTATTGATTAGCGATGCCTATGATGAACAAACTCATACTTATCGTTTAACCGTTTCGCAATCTACGCCACCAACAGCGGACCAAATGGAAAAAGTAAACTTACATATTCCATTGAAAATTGCGCTTTATGATGCCAACGGCACTAAACAAATGTTACAGCATAACGGTGAATTGTTAAGTGATGTATTAAATGTAACAGAAAAAGACCAAGTGTTTGAGTTCCATGGCATTTATGGCCGACCAATTCCTGCGTTATTATGTGATTTCTCTGCACCAGTGAAACTGGATTATGATTACACCACAGAGCAGTTATTAGGTTTGCTTAAATTCGCGGATAACCAATTTGCTCGTTGGGATGCAGCACAAATGCTGTTTACTCAAGAATTACGTCGTAATGTGGCGCATTTCCAACAAGGTGAAGCCTTTGAAATTTCACCTGATGTTTTGACCGCACTTGCGCATGTATTGGAAAATTACGAACAGGATATTGAATTAGCTACATTAATTCTAACCTTGCCAAAAGACATTGAGTTTGCAGAAAGCTTTAAAACGATTGATCCAGATGGCATTGCAGCCGCAAGAGAATTTATGTTGGTGCAAATTGCAGAATACTTGAAAGAAGATTTATTGCGTATTTACACCCATATTCGTCTTGAAGATTATCGAGTAACACAAGAAGATATTGCCTTACGAGCAATGCGTAATCTTTGTTTAAGTTATTTGGCTTACACCAATCTTGGTAATAATGTGGTGCAAAAACATTACAATAATGCCAATAATATGACAGATACACTGGCGGCATTAAATATGGCAACCAAAGCGGCATTACCTTGCCGTGATGCTTTGTTAGCGGATTTTGAACAAAAATGGCAACATGATGGCTTAGTCATGGATAAATGGTTTGCTTTACAAGCAACCCGCCCTGATGAAAACGTATTAGAAATTGTACAAGTATTAATGGATCACCCAAGTTTTAACTTCAACAATCCAAACCGTTTACGTTCATTAGTAGGTAGTTTTGCAAATCACAACTTAAAAGCGTTCCATCATATTAGTGGTTCAGGCTATCGTTTCTTAACAGACGTTTTAATTCGTTTAAATGAAAGCAATCCACAAGTGGCTTCACGTTTAATTGAGCCATTAATTCGTTTCTCACGTTTTGATGCACAACGTCAAACGTTAATGAAACGCGCCTTAGAACGATTAAGTGCTGTTGAAGATCTCTCAAAAGATTTATTTGAGAAAATTGAAAAAGCCTTGCAATAAACAAAAAGTGCGGTTAATTTTGACCGCACTTTCCATTTACAGTGAACTATCCTGAGAGATAAACGAGTATGTATTCTTTGATCCGTAAAGCCATCTTTTCCCTTGATCCTGAAACCGCCCATGATTTAGTGATTAAATCATTGCATTTAGCGGGTAAATCTCCTTTTCAATTTTTATTAAAGCAGCTTTTAGCTTGTCCACAAGGTACGCCTAAGCAAGTAATGGGCATTATGTTTAAAAATCCTATTGGATTAGCAGCGGGCGCAGATAAAAATGCTGAGGCTATTGATGGCTTTGGTGCGATGGGATTTGGTTTTATTGAAGTGGGGACGGTTACGCCTTTAGCGCAAGAGGGAAATGCGAAACCTCGTCAATTCCGTTTAGTGGAAGCGGAAGGGATTATTAACCGTAATGGATTCAATAATTATGGCATTGATTATGTGGTCGAGAATGTTAAAAAGGCAAAATTTGATGGCGTAATTGGGATTAATATTGGTAAAAATAAAATCACACCGCTTGTAAAGGGGAAAGATGATTACTTATTTTGCTTAAACAAAGCTTATAACTATGCAGATTATATTACAGTAAATATTTCATCACCGAACACGCCGGATTTACGCCAATTACAGTATGGTGATTACTTTGATGATTTATTGCAAAGTGTAAAACAGCGTCAAAAAGTATTAGCTGAGCAATATAACAAATATGTACCGATTGCAGTAAAAATCGCACCCGATTTATCCGAGAGCGAGCTCGTTCAAATTGCAGATACCTTACTTCGTCATCAAATGGACGGGGTAATTGCGACTAATACGACGATTTCACGTGACAACATCTCAGGTTTGAAAAATGCTGAGCAACAAGGCGGCTTAAGTGGAAAACCGTTACAGCATAAAAGCACAGAAATTATACGAAGATTACATCAAGAACTGAAAGGACAAATCCCGATTATTGGGAGTGGTGGTATTGACGGTGTACAAAACGCACAAGAGAAGATTGAAGCGGGTGCTGAATTGTTACAAGTTTATTCAGGTTTGATTTATCACGGTCCAGGCTTAGTTAAAGAATTAGTGAAAGCGATTAAATAAATGACAAAAAGATATGATTTACATTGCCATAGTACAGCTTCAGATGGTGTTTTAACGCCTACAGAGCTTGTGCAACGAGCTCATGAACAAGGTGTCAATGTGCTTGCTTTATGTGATCACGACACCGTGATGGGCATTGATGAAGCCAAGCTTGAAGCCGATAAATTAGGTATTGAGCTGATTAATGGCGTGGAAATTTCAACGAATTGGGAAGGTCGTGGCATCCATATTGTTGGATTAAATTTTGATAAAACACATCCTAAAATGACCGCACTTTTAGCTGAACAAAAATCACTGAGAGAAAAAAGAGCGGTCGAAATTGGCCATAAATTAGAAAAAGCAGGCATCCCCAATGCCTATGAGGGTGCGAAAGCGTTAGCCAATGGGGAAGTGACTCGTGCTCATTATGCGCGTTATTTGGTACAAATCGGCAAGGTTTCAAATGATGGGCAAGCCTTTAAGCGTTATCTAGGCGGTGGAAAATCGTGCTTTGTCAAAGCTGAATGGGTAGATATTCCAACAGCGATTGATACGATTCATGCGGCAGGTGGAGTTGCCGCCATTGCTCATCCTATGCGTTATAACATGACAGGAAAATGGATTCGTCGATTAATTGTTGATTTTAAACAATGGGGCGGTGATGGCATGGAAGTGGCAGATAGTGGACAGACCAAAGATCAACGTCAATATCTTGCGCGTTTAGCGAATGAGTATGACTTAGCTGCCTCTTTAGGGTCAGACTTTCATTTTCCTTGCGGATGGATTGAATTAGGAAAGAATTTATTTTTACCTGAAGAGGTAAAACCGATTTGGACATTATTTGAATAATAAAGGGCGGTCAATCCGCCCTTATTTTTTATATTTGACTGTTCTCACACAAACCGAGACTCGCTAGAAATTCAATAAATGCGCGAACTTTAGCTGGTAAATGACGACGATTTGGGTAAACCACATAAATATCTAAAGGTTTTTGTTTATATTCAGACAAAATTTCAACTAATTCACCTGAAGCAAGCGCATCTTTTACAAAGAAATCCGGTGCATTACTGATGCCCAATCCTGCTTTTGTCATTTCTAACAACGCCATACCATTATTGGAAACCACTTTAGATTGAATTTTATAACGTTGAATTTGATTGGCTTTTGTTGATTGCCAATGCACTTGATTTAACGATGATTTATAAAGTAAACCTTGGTGATATTCTAAATCATCAGGTGTAAGCGGTGTGCCTCGCGACTCTAAATAACTTGGCGAAGCAACGAAATGCATAGAGGAGCTGCTAATTTTACGCGCAACAAGTGAGCTATCTTGCATATAGCCGATACGTAATGCTAAGTCATAGCCTTCCGCAACGAGATCAACACGTTTGTCTTCAAATTCAATTTCTACGTGTAAATTAGGGTGAAGCTCAATAAATTTAGATAAGTTAGGCGAGATATAAAGTAAGCCAAAATCACGCGGCACAGAGATTAATAAATTACCTTGTAAGCTTGTCGCCATATTACTAATGCTAGAATCAGCCTCGCTTAAATCTAATAAAATAGCTTGGCAACGTTGGTAATAAAGCATACCGGCTTCAGTTGGCACAATTTTTCGTGTTGTACGTTGTAATAATCGTGTTTTTAAATGTTCTTCTAATTGTGAAACTAGTTTACTCGCCATTGCCACAGAAATATTCTGTTGGTTTGCGGCTTGTGTAAAACTTTGCGTTTCGATCACTTTACAGAAAACCGAAATTGCATTGAGTTTATCCATTTATAAATCCTTTTTGAAAAAAAGCTTGATTTTATCGGCGTAAGTTTGCAGTATATCGCCAATTTTACAGAATTCTAGTTATATTTTAGGTAAGCAAATGAGCAAATCTTTAGTGATTGTGGAGTCGCCAGCCAAAGCGAAAACCATCAATAAATATTTAGGTAGCCAGTATGTGGTGAAATCCAGCGTAGGGCATATTTGTGATTTGCCTACTGCAGGGAGTAGCACAGGCGAGAAGGCTAAACCCGTTTCCACTAAAGGATTAAGTGCGGAAGAAAAAAACAAAATTAAAGCAGAAAAAGACCGTGCGGCCTTAGTGAAACGTATGGGAATTGACCCTTATCATGATTGGAAAGCCAATTACCAAATTCTACCTGGCAAAGAAAAAGTGGTAGCCGAATTAAAATCCCTTGCTAAAAAATCCGACCATGTTTATCTCGCAACTGACTTGGATAGAGAAGGGGAAGCTATCGCGTGGCATTTACGTGAAGTCATTGGTGGCGATGATAGTCGTTTTAGCCGAGTTGTATTTAATGAGATTACTAAGAAAGCGATTGAAAAAGCATTCCAGCATCCTGCTCACAGGTAATGTGTGGACCTTACGCAACCATGAGTACAGTCCGCTCGGCAAGTTTG
>CAUETL010000055.1:0-10926 GCA_959020685.1 Parahaemophilus parainfluenzae
GGAAGGTTGTTTGTCGTAATCTTTTAAATAATCTGCTAAACCGCCCGCAGCTTGTAGTTTTTCAACTTTAGCTTGGTAAGCTTTAGTTTGTTCTTCAGTTGGCGCTTTAGTTGCTAAGTTTAATTGATCAACTAATAATTCGCTTGATAATGCAAGCACTTCTTTATTTTGATCTTTGATGTTTTTCACTGAAGGTGAAGCAACTTCTAATTTATCTAAGCTTGCAATAGTATCTTCAACAGTTTTGTTGAAAGTTTTGATTGCTTCTTCAATTTTCTTCTCATCTTTTGCTTGAACCGCAGCAGTTAAATCAGATTGAAGTTTTTGTTGTGCAGCCATTTGAGCTTGAGCTTGGCTTGCATTCCATTCAAGTAATTTGTTGTAGTCAGCTTGTTCTTGAGCAGGAGTTACTTCAGCTGGTTTAGCCGCTTCAGCCGGTTTTGCTGCTTCTTGTTTAGCTTCTGGCGCAGGCTGAGTTGTTTCAGGTTTTGCTGGAGCTGGTTTATCTGCTGGTTTATCACAAGCAGTTAAGAATAATGCAAATAATGCAGTTGCACTGATTTTAGTAAATTTGTTCATAAACAATCCTTTATTGATATATAAAAATTTCTTAGCTTATAAAAACTAAGCCCTTTCTAAGACCTTACATTTTAAAATTAGTTTAAAAAAATTTCAAAAACTATTTTAGTGTTTGAATATATTCACTTAGATTATGAATATCTTGCTCACTTAAACGTTGTTTTGCAGGGCTTCCTGCACCAGTAATATTTCCCGCTTTTCGTTCTGAAAGTGCGGTTGAAATTTCTTCTGGTTGTAGCTGATTAATAATTTTTGATTCACCCATTGCTGGTTTTTCGCCTTGTTTCCCATGACAAGTAGCACAAGAGCGTTTATATACCTTTTCTGCTTTAGCTAAATCAGCTTCAGCAGAAAGCGCGGGTGTGGCAAATAAAAAGCCTAAAGTTGGTAGAAGTGTAGAGAGTAAGTAAATTCGTTTTTGCATTTGGGCTAGCCTTTAAATAATTTATCTAAATCTGCTACAGGAATCGCCCCTTCATATTTAGCCTGAATATTGCCTTCAGGTGTGATCACAAAACTTGTTGGCGTGCCAATAAGCTGATAGCGTTCCGCTGTGATTTTTAATTGGTCTTTGATAACCGGCAACGTAAGCTGACGTTTGGCGACTACAGCCTTGGTATCCACTTTATCCCCATCTACGTTAATAGCGATAAGTTGAACCTTATTTGGATTAGCTTCAGCCAATTTTTCAAATTCTTTTAACTCAGCGACACATCGACCACAGGTTTCAGACCAGAATGTCAGTAAGCGAGTGCCTTTCCAATCCTCAAGTTTCACTTCTTTACCTTGTAAATCATAGGCTGCAATATCTGGTGCTTTTTGACCAATTGCAGCAACCTCATCTTTACAAGAAACACTGCCGAAAATGACCGCACTTATTGCGAGTAGTTTTACGAATTTATTTTTCATTAATGTCCTCTTTTACAAATTTTCCGTGATGGAGATAAATAACACGATCGGTTAACTCACCCAATTCAGGATTGTGTGTAACCATAACAATGGTTCTACCTTGACGATTTAATTCTTGTAGTAAATCCAGTACAAGCGCTTCATTTTTTTCGTCGAGATTCCCTGTAGGTTCATCGGCAAAAATGACCGGAGGTTGGTTTACCAACGCGCGAGCAATACATACCCGTTGTTGTTCCCCCCCAGAAAGTTGGCTTGGACGGTGATCAATACGATGACCCAATCCTACTTTTTCGGGTTCCGCTTTAGCCGCTGCTTCATCAATCACACTGGGATAGTGCTGTGCGAGCATCACATTTTCAAGTGCGGTCAAATAAGGAATTAAATGGAATTGTTGGAAGACTAGACCAATTTTTTCTGCACGGAAACGCTGACGACCGATTTCATCCAATTGTGCCGCATCGACACCATCTAGAATGACTTTACCTTCACTAGCCGTATCTAAGCCGGTCAGAATATTCATCAGCGTTGTTTTACCTGAACCTGATGCACCCATTATCGCAATAAATTCACCTTGACGAATTTTAATATTAATATCTTCTAAAGCGGTGACTTGCCCGAATCGTTTATATAAATGTTGCGTTTCAATTACAAATTCACTCATTTTATTCCCCTTTTAATACATTTGCGGTTTGGATATTTAAAGCTCGTTTGGTTGGTACAATCACCGCAATAAAGGCAACCAATAACGATAAGACGATAGTAATTGGAATAACTGGTAGACGCATATCAATGTAAGATTTAAATACGGTTAATCCAAGTAATTGTGCCAAGATGTAGCCGAGAATCAGTCCCGCGACAATTGCACAAAGTGCTATGATGAGAATCTCGGTACTAATCTGTTTAATGATGTCACTTTGTTTGGCACCTAGGGCTTTTTGTAGTGCAAATTCTTTTGCTCGCTCACCAACAATCGCAATCAACGTGGTGTTCACACAAAGGGTGGCGAGAATCAAAATGACCAATGAGATTAAGCCCATTAATCCTTTGATTTTATCTAAAATCTGTCCTTCAGAAGCGGAGACTTTTCGAATCGGTCGAGCAGTCAAATCGGGTTGATGTTGCATAATGTCTTGGGCAAATTGTGCGACATTACCTTGTTCATTTTTTACATTGAGCAAGGCGTTGTTTGCTAATCCTTCTTTATCCAGCCAATTTTGGGCAAACTCTAAATTTACGATTAACATGTTGTCTGTGGCATCACCTGCCTCAACAATACCTTTTATCGTGAATTCATGTTTTTCAACCGCATTTTTAGACAGCGTTAATTTACTTCCAACACCTAAATTGAGGCGTTCCGCTAAGGTTTTCCCAATCATGGCATTGCGATCATCAAAATTCACATTAATGGCTGAGCCGGTAATTTGCCAATAAGGTGCAAGCACACGCATATCTTCAAACCACACGCCCATAATCACGATTTTTTCTAAATCGCTTCGCGCAACACCATATAAATAAGGACTGGCAGCGGTAATGAAATTATCCGGTGCATTGTGCAGAATTTGCTTTAATTGGCGTTCTTTCATCAATCCACCATTGGCTGCACCGATGTAAAAGTTTGCCCCAAAGGTACGGAGCTCTTGGCTCATTTTGGTATTGATATCGAAATACACCGCTGCCATTGCGGTTACAATAGATGCACCGACAGTCAGCGCAGAGAAGATAATAAATACTCGTTGTAAACGTAGGCGTAATGCTTGGAAGATTAAACGCCAAAACATACTTTTATTGGCGGCCATAGAGCACCTCCACAGGGTAAAGTTTGGCAATACGATGAGCAGGGAACCAAGTACCCACTACAGCAATTAAAATAGACAGCATCAATACGCAAGGGATTACAATCCAAGCAAAACTTAGCGGAACGCCAAATAGGGCCGAACCAATAAATCTTGCTAAGCCCCAACCTGCAATACAACCAAGCGAGCCACCAATTAAGGCACTAATAATGGCTTCGCAATAAAACAATAACGCGATTTGCCATTGGTATGCGCCTAACGCTTTCATTAAACCAATTTCTTTTGAACGCTCAATGATCCCTGTACTCATTAATGAGGCAATCCCCATAGCTGCTGCGATTAAAGCGGCGAGAGTCACGACAGCAAGCAATAATTGAATTTTACCAATGACGACACCTTCTGATGCGGCGACCTGCCAAATTGGTCGAACAATAGCGCCTGAGATAGCTTCTTCTAATTGGTGTGAAATCGAAGAGACATAAGCCGTACAATACCAACGATCGTACTCTTCCGCATCCAATGCATCGGTATTAGCACGGGCTTTACGAGAAAGATCATTTTCAGGCACGGTAAGCGCAGAAACTTTAACTGATTGAATTTTTCCTTCTAAGCCTAGTAATTTTTGCACAGCGTTGAGCGGCATGACTAATTGATTATCTTCAGCACCACCCGTGGATAAAATACCGGTAATTTCAACCGCACTTTGATTATCTAGCTCATTAGTTTGATAGTGAAGCTGGATTTTATCACCTTGTTTTAAGCCAGTTCGTTGAGCCAATTGCTCACCAATCAATGCAGGAATAAATTCTCCTTCAGGTGTTTCAAGATCGTTGACCCATTCCCCTTGCACATGCCAATAGGGACTAATAATTTTTTGTCCTGTGTGGTAATCATCTTCATCTGGTACAGGGATGTTGTGATCGAAAAACGTACCTAACACATTAATTTGTCCAAGTGCGGTTGATTTATCGTGAGTGTTTGTGGAAAGCGTTTCCGCTTTTACATCTGCACTTAATAACGGTGCAAAACCTACGATATTATTTCGCCAGAAAATATCTTTAATATTCGGCAGCTCTTTTTCATCGAGAAAATCTTGGCTACTTAAATCTGCGTTATGACTGAGTTCATCAGGCAAGGCTGCATTACTTGCAGGTTCAACTAAAATATTGGCTCCGTAAGATTTGAGCTCTTTTGCCATTTTATCGCCAATATCAATGGATACCGCCAAGAGCGCAGAGACTAAGCCAGCCGCTAAGAAAATAGTAATCACAGCCAACAGTTTACGTTTAATGCTGAAACGCCAAGATTGAAATAACATTCTTGCTAGCATTATTCCCCCTTACCTAAATACTTTTCAGGGTTATCACGGAATAAATCAAGATTTTTCTCACTTTCAAAGAAGTAAGTTTTACCTTCGTAATTATATTTGTGTTCCGTTTTAGTGTTTTTCATTTGGGCGCCACTAATCGGATCTTTTACATCGATTTCAACAATCGTGCTAAATAAATTTAACCCTTCTTCTAAGCTGGTTCGATTAATGAGGATTTCAGTCTCAGTTTGTTGCCAATCTTCAATCGGCACAGGATTACAGCCACCCGGTTTACCAATAGATGGAATAAACATATGTACGCCACAGCCCACACAAACGACTTGGTTACCTTCCATCACATAGCCTTGGTCACCACAAAGCAAGCAGGCATCAAATACCGCAGCTAGACTCAATTTATCTGGTTGACGATTAATGACAAAGAAACGCACGGCTTTACCGTCATCAGCAATCCAGACAAAACGGTGTAATTTACCGTCTTTTACTTGTTCAATTGGAATATGGACTAGTTGCTTTTCATCTAAGGTCAGAGGAATAGCTTCTGAAAGTTGTGGTGGGCGAGAAGCAATTTGCTCCCAATAAAGCTGCGTAGCAAAAATAATTGCTACGGCCAAATAGCCCCACCCAAGTAAGCGAGAGGAGGTACGCAATGCGGCTAATTTTTGGCGTTTTTCAATAGGTTCTTGTGTCGCATTAACTTGTTGCTTGCGTGATAAATGAATTTTGCCGTAGAAGATGGCTAGTACGAGGAAGAGTAAGGCTGCACAGATGTAATTTAACCAACGAGTGATTTCGCCTGATTTTGCAACAAAGCTTAAACGTAGTTTGGTGAGTTCAAGCACTTGAAGCTTCATTAAAATTAATAAGAGTTCGCCAATAAGTGGAACCAGTAAGCCAATTAAGAGAAGGCTCATCACACCTTTTAAAAGTGCGGTCGATTTTTGTTGTGTTTTTCGCGATTGTTTTAAAAGTAAATCGATCCAACCTTGTAAGCATAAACAAAAAATAAAGGCAAAAATGACCGCACTTATGTGCAAGATAGAGTCCGTGTTGATGACATCAGTAGAAACAAGCGCTGTAATGTTAGGATCTTTTGCCCAGAAGCTGCCCGCGATAAGCATTAATACCGTTTGCCAGAAGGCCGGTAAGCGACCTTTACCGAAAATTAAACATAAGGCAAAGATAAACAATAGCACCAATATTACCGCATTGACGATTAAATTGGTTATTTGTCCCGCAGGTAAACTAAGACGCAGTACGATACCGGCAATAAAACCGAATAGGCTAAGCCAAATTATTTTTTTTGCACTTACAGAGGATTGTTTACTGTGATAAACACCGAGCAATAATGAAAAAGGTAAAAGTGCTTGAAGGAAAAAAGTAAAAAAATAATTCATAGTTTGACCATTTAATAGGATAAAACAGACGATATTTTAAGGTTAAATGAAATGCTATTGCCTTCCCCTGACAAACAGGGGAAGGCAAGTCGGTAAAATTAATATTTACCTGAGATTATTTGATACCAGTGAATTTGAATTCATAACTTACATCAAATGGTTTCCACCAACGACCAACGCCAGTTTCCGGGTCGGTATGACGGTGCATACCTGCTTTTGATGGAGGGTCGATGTGGTAAGTTAATTTATAGTTACCCACACCCATCATTTTCACATTTGCACCGTAGTGAGGGCCATCACCCGCTACCATTGGCATGAAGGTACCTTCTTGTTTTTCACCCGTATCAGCATTTACTAAAGTATAGTTGATGGTTAAGTAAGGCATCCATTCACCATCACCAAAGCCATTTTTGTTGCCTTTTACTGCGTGGATATCCGCTTCTAAGTGGATATCTGATTTCGCTGCAGGTAAACCCATGCCACGTGGCTCCATATCGATTGGTTTGAGATAAACCGCTGCAATTTCCATTTCATTCATGGTTACTGCTTCGCCGATTGGATATTCTTGGAATGCGTTAGCAGTAGACGCGGTAAAAATACCCGCAAATAATGCTGTTGCTAAAAGTGCTTTTTTCATTGTTTTTCTCCTAAAGGATTGTTGGGTATTACGCGGCTTTTTTGCTTTGATATTTCATAATAAACAGAGCAAATACGGCTGCGACGAGTAAGATTGCTTGTGGAATCAAGGTTTCCATATAAGGATAAATACCTAACCACGAAATTTCAGGCACACCGCTAATCAGCGTTGGCTCGAAAAGTTTGCCTTCAATGAGTTCTAAAACAGATTTACCGGCGAATACAAAGGCCATTAAGTACATAAATGAACCCGTAAACATAAAGAATGGTTTAAGCGGTAATTTCACCACCGTATAACGCATCACGAAGTAGCAAATGGTGAGAATAATTGCGCCGACAATGATACCTGCGAAAAGGTAGATGAAACTGACCGCACTTTTCACATCACCTACAAGGGCATAATAGAACAATACCGTTTCCGCCCCTTCGCGATATACGGCTAAGAAGCTAGTAAGCCATAGGCCAATGAGTGAGCCGGTAGTAAGAGCAGTAGAAAGTTTGCCTTCTAAATAACGTTTCCAGTTTTGAGCTTCGACTTTCGACAATAACCAGTAACTCATCATAAAGAGCATGACGACGGCAAAAATCATCGTAAAGCCTTCGAGTAATTCGCGGTTTTGACCGGAGTTTTCAAAGATAAGTTGGAAGATAAATGCGGTAACCACACTGGCAATTAATGCTACATAAACCGACTGACGGATAACCGGTAATTTATCTTGGTGGTTATTTTTAATTAAGTAAGTCACGATAGCTGCAACAATCAATAACGCTTCTAAACCTTCACGAAGAATGATTAAAAGGCTATATAAGAACATAGACCAATCGCTTTGTTCTTCGCCCTGTAACATTTCAACCGCTTTAGTTAGATTCTGGTCTAGACCATCGGCTTGAGCTTGTAACTTATCACCTTGTTCAGCTTTCATTAAACTGACGAGGCGAGTAAAGTAGCCTTCAAGTTCAGCTTTAAAGTTACTATCACGAGAACCCACTTTGTTTTCCATTCCTGTACTTTCAAACACATCGAAATAGGTGTCTTGTACGGAAAGAATCGCTTTTTTGCTTTCACCTTGTTGATAGAGCGCGATAGCTTGTTGAATACGTTGATTAATCTCTTGTTTAATCTTATTCCAATCTTGCTCTTGCTGATTATCAGTTGCTTGCTGTGCCGTATTGGATTGAACGTTTTGTTCTTCTCTCGTGGTTGGCAAGTTAGGCAAGTTTTCTTCAATATCTTGTAATAATTGCGTGCTTTGATAACCAAGTTCTGTAATTTGATCCGCTTGTTCACTTAAACGAATGATGTTGTAAAACTGTTGGTTAATCGCAGCTGAAATTTCTGCAGAGCGATTTTGGCGAATGGACATTTCCATTTCTGAGTTTTTATAGCCATCATATTGTGCTTGTTGGAACAATTTTTTGGCGTTAGCAAGATCACCATTTTGATAAGCATCGATCCCTTGAGCGATCAAGTCATCAATGGTTTTAAAACTTTGTTGCCAATAAGGGGCAATCGCTTGATTATCATAAACACCATGTTGTCCGTCAGCATTGAGTTGATGGCCTTCAACCAATGATGGCAACACTTCTTTTAATTCTTTTTTGAGTTGATCTATTTTAGCCTGAATCTCTTGTTGTGAACTACCTTCACCGATCATTTTACGGATCTCGCCAAAAGTCGCTTCCATTTGGTAACTTTTTTGTGCAGAGAAATTGATACGAATTGGGCCTTCTAGATTTTCAAACACTTCAAAATAAGCCATTTGCACTTCAGTACGGGCGTCATCGGTATTGCCTTGTTGGAGCAGTTGAGACGTTTTATCTAGGCGAGCCGTAATATCATCAACACATTGTTGATAGTTATCTTGTGCAAGGACTGAAGAAGAAAAGGCGAGTGAAAAAATTAAAAAGAAAAATCGAATAGAGCGGGATAGCATCGTCTATTTACCTCATTACCTCAAATGAAATCAATTCCTATTTATAATTATCCTTTGATATCAGTGAAATGACAATAAATAATTCTAATTTTTGTGATGGAGATCAAAAAATTCGTTAGAGCTGTAAATCTCGAGAGGGTTATTTGATGCTAAAAAGAATAAAGCGCCTTGCTAGGCGCTTTATGGAGATATAAAGTGCGGTCAAAAATAAGCGAGTTTATTGAGCCGGCGTGGCTTCTTCAACAGGCACTTTATTATCTAACACATCCCATACACTTTCTTGTTTTGGTGATTCAGGTTGTTCAGGTTGTGGCGATTGCGTGGTTTGCGCCGCGGTAGCAGTCGCAGTACTCGTTGTTTGTGCTGAAGCGCAGAAATTTTGATCTTTATTTGCCCAAACGGGGATTGTTCGGCTGCTACCACAACTCCAACTACCGTAAGCATTGATGCCAACCCATTTAATGGTAGAAGGTTGACCAAGTTTCAGTTTTTCAATGACAACACGGTTTAAGTAATCTTTATAGATTTGTAATGCACCTGAAGCTCCGGTTAATTTGGTTTCGCCGTTATCATCACGACCTAACCAAATGGTGCTGACATTCTTACCATCAATACCGACGAACCACGTATCACGAGCATCGTTGGTTGTCCCTGTTTTACCCGCAAGACGAAGATCCGCATAATCATTTTGTAAGCTACGCGCGGTACCACGTTCGACTGTTTGTTGCATTGCATACAAGGTTTGATAAGCCGCTTCTCTCGGCACCACTTGATCCGGCACGGTATTGTGTTCGTAAATAATATTGCCTTGGCGATCGGTAATGCTTTGAATGGTGCTTAACTCGATTTTGCCACCTTGATTTGCAATGGTTTGATAGAGTTTGGTCACATCATAAGGTGAAATACTATAAGAACCAAGCAAGGTTGCAGGCACTTTGGGAATCGCTACATTATCCCAGCCCATGGCTTTTTGCGTATCAATCACTTTACTTAAACCAACTTTCATCCCAATATTTACCGTTGGAATATTCAGCGAGCGAGCAAGGGCATCCATCAACATCACCGAACCACTATATTTACGATCGTAGTTACGAGGTTGCCAAGGTTGGCTACCTTTAACATAAATCGTGATTGGCTGGTTTTGAATTGGCGTATTTAAACGGAATTGTTCCGGATTCATAAGTGCAGTCAAATAAATGGATGGTTTTACCAAAGAGCCAATTTGACGTTTTGACATTAATGCACGGTTAAAGCCCGCATATTCTGTTTGTAATCCACCGACAACCGCACGTATTTCACCCAAGTGATAATCCGCGACAATCATTGCACCTTCTAAATATGGATTTTTAGTTTGTACTTGCAATTGATTGACTGTATTCACCACGGCATTTTCAGCTTGTGCCTGTTGTTTTAAATCCATGGTGGAGAAAATTCTCGCACCAAGTAGTGCAGAGGTTTTGTTTTCCCCTAATTGACGGCGAAGATCCGCTTGTAAGGTTTGAATGAAAGCAGGGTATTTACGTGAAATTTGTCCTTTAGCTTGCACGCCTAATGGACGTTTACTCAACATCTCATATAACTCATCCCCAATCATTTGGTGATCAAGCATTAGCTTTAATACCACATTTCGGCGATCGAGTGCATATTGTGGATTTCGCCATGGATTATAAAGGGAGGGGCCTTTCACCATGCCAACTAAAAGAGCGATTTGATCGAGACTAATTTCACGGATAGAACGACCAAAATAGAATTGGCTCGCCAATGCAAAACCGTGAATTTGGATATCACCATTTTGACCAAGGTAAATCTCGTTAAGATAGGTTTCTAAAATACGGTTTTTATCATATCGCCAATCTAATACTAATGACATCAACGCTTCATTGGCTTTACGTGTAATAGAACGTTCGCTAGATAAGAATAAGTTTTTAACTAATTGCTGAGTGAGCGTACTACCGCCTTGAACCGTTTGACCCGCCCTAATATTGGCAATCATTGCACGTACAATACCGATAGGGTTAATCCCGTTATGATCATAAAAACGGCGATCCTCTGTGAGTAATAAGGCATCAATGAGTAAGCGAGGGTAGTGCTGTAATGGAATCGCTAAACGATCTTCATTGTCTGATTCCAACATGGCAATTAATTTAGGCGCAAGACGGAATTCATCAACCGCTTTTACGTTGACTAAATCTTCAATACGAGAAAGTTTATTATCGGTAAAACGTAAACGCAACACGCGTTGTGGTTCTGGCTTATCAGGATAAGGGAACGCGCGGCGAAGTAACACGATAGTATCGTCTTCGAGTTTAAAATCGCCCGGTGCTGCAATCATAGTGGTTTGACGGTATTCG
>CAUETL010000056.1:0-10828 GCA_959020685.1 Parahaemophilus parainfluenzae
GAACAACTTCTAGCACAAGGCGCAGATAAGATTCTGGCGAAGATTTACTCAGCATAGGAAATCACCATGGCCGTACTAGTTACTCGCCCGGATGAACGAGGAAAAGCCCTAGTTGACCAGCTGAATCAAGCCGGTGTAGTTGCCTTGCATTTGCCTTTGCTTTCTATTGAGGCCGGTGCTGAGTTAGCTCAATTACCGACAAAACTTAATCAGCTAAAAAGTGGTGATTATGTATTTTTGGTTTCAAAAAGTGCGGTCGATTTTGCGGATAAAACCCTGAAAGATATTGGCTTTAGCTGGCGTCAAGATTTACAATACTTTACAGTTGGGCATAGAACGGCACAGCATTTTTCCTGTCAAACTGAATGCACTGTTCGTTATCCAATTACATCGGAAAATACCGAAGGTGTATTAAATTTACCGCAAATGGCAGAATTAACAGATAAAAACTTGTTAATTTTACGTGGCAACGGTGGACGAGAATTACTGCGTGAACAGGCCACACTACGCGGTGCAACTGTTGAGACAGTCGAATGTTACCAACGCACGCCGATTAGTTATAATAACGAAGAGCAAACTAGTATTTGTATTCGTTCTGGTGTGCAAACCCTTGTGGTAACAAGCCTTGAAATTTTACAGGCGTTAATCGAATTTGTGCCTGAAAATGAACAAAATTGGCTAAAAAATTGTTGTTTAGTCACGGTAAGTCAACGCATTGCGGATGTCGCAGTACAACAAGGTTGGCATAATGTGGTGGTTTCCGCTGGTGCGGACAATCAAAGTTTACTTAATACCTTACTTAATGAAGTAACTCCCCTTTCTCACTAAGGAAAAGATATGGCGAAAGAGAAATTAACCCCTGAAACGACAGATGAAATCCAAGAAACAGATGCAGTGGAAATTCAAACTGAAGATCGCGAGCCTGTTGCGCCACGTACACAAACCGTTGTGAAGAAAAGTGGTACTGGATTAAGTTTATTGGCTATCCTCATTGCACTTGGCGTGGGTGGTGCAGGTTATTATTTTGGCCAACAAAAAGTGGATGAATTCCAACAAAAATTGACCGCACTTGAATCTCAAATCAATAATAAAACGGTGGTTTCAGCACCTGCTCAAGAAGTAAAATTTGATACCACACAGATTGCTCAGTTAGAGTCTGCGAATAAAGCAACGCAAAACAAAATTGCGCAAGTAGAAGAGCTAATCAATGCCAAATCACATGAGTTAGTTGGCTTACAATCACAAATCAATAAAGTGAGCGCGCAAGCTAATGCTCAACAACCTACTGATTGGTTATTCTCTGAATCCGATTTCTTACTCAACAATGCATTGCGTAAATTAGTGTTAGATAATGACGTGGATACAGCGGTTTCACTCTTAAAACTCGCTGATGAGACTCTTGCGAAAGTGAACAACTCACAATCCGCGGCTATCCGTAGTGCTATCAATCAAGATCTGAAACAACTTCTCTCCGTAGCTGGCGTGGATCAAAATGCGGTCATGCAAAAATTATCACAATTAGCTAATACGGTTGATGAGTTACCTGTGTTGGATGTGAATTTCGGTGATGATCAAAATGCAACAAAATTATCAGATTCCCTGTCTGACTGGGCGGAAAATGCAGAAAAAAGTGCGACCTCATTCTTGAATCACTTTATTCGTATTTCACCGAAACACGGTGCAGATCGCAAAGAATTATTAGCACCAAACCAAGATATCTACTTACGTGAAAACATTCGTTTACGCTTACAATTAGCGATTATGGCTGTGCCTCGTCAGCAAAACGAACTTTATAAACAATCTTTAGAAGCAGTTGCATCTTGGATTCGTAGCTATTTTGATACCAATGCTGAAGTAACTCAAAGCTTCTTAAAATCAGTGGATGAATTATCTGAATTGTCCATCTATGTGGATGTGCCAAGCCAATTACAAAGCTTAAGCATGCTTGATAAGTACTTAAATCGTACACCTTTAGATGTGCAGAAAGTGGAAATTGAAGCAGAAAAAGCGGTTGATAATTCACCAAGAAAAGAAGAAGTAAAACCAGCACCTGAAGCGAAAGCGGAAGAGCCAAAAGCTGAAGAAAAACCCGCTGAAGCACCAGCACAACCGGCAACTGAACCCCAACAATAAGGATAGATAATGTTTAGAGTTCTCTTTTTAATGATCGCCTTACTTGCCGGATTGATTGCAGGGCCTTACCTCTCCGGTCAGCAAGGTTATGTCAGAGTTGAAACGGCAAACACCATATATGAAATGTCACTCACCACATTAGTGATTCTCTTTGTAGTCACGCTTGCTGTGATTTATTCGTTAGAGTGGTTGGTGACCCGTTTCTTCCGTTTAAGTAGCAATACCTATAACTGGTTTTCTCTCCGTAAACGTGTGAAAGCACAACGTCAAACCCTTGAAGGCTTGATGAAAATGAATGAAGGCGATTATGCCAAAGCAGAAAAACTGATTGGTAAAAATGCGAAACATTCTGCAGAGCCAGTATTAAATCTGATTAAAGCGGCTGAAGCTGCACAGCAACGCGGTGATGAATTCAGCGCAAACCGTTATTTAATTGAAGCGACTGAACTTGCAGGTTCAGATAACCTAGTCGTCGAAATTGCTCGCACCCGTATTTTATTACAACAAAATAAATTACCGGCAGCGCGTAGTTCCGTCGATAGTTTGCTTGAAATGTCAGATCGCAACAAAGAAGTATTGAAACTTGCTGCTGAAATTTATAGCCGTTCCAAAGCTTATCAAGCTTTAGATGAAATCTTAGATTTAATCGAAGGTTCTGGCTTATTCTCAGCAGAAGAATTTAAAGCGCTTCAACAAGAAACAGAAAATGGCTTGTTAGATGAAAAAATGAATGAAGAAGGTGTTGAGGGCTTACTGGCATGGTGGGATGCTCAACCGCGTCGTCGTCGCAATGACTTAGAGTTAAAAACAGCTTTAATTCAGCGTTTAATTGATTGCAACGATCATGAATCGGCTTATGAATTTACGCTTGAAATCATGAAAAAATTGGGTGATAACACCCCAATTAGTCCTGAGCTTTGCACGCAAATTACTCGTTTACAGGCAGAAGATAACAGCAAACTGCTTAAGTTAGTGGAAAAACGTGCAAAACGTGCCGATGAAAGCCAACGTTGTTGTCTCAATCGTGCATTAGGCTACCTTTATGTGCGTAATAATGACTTCGCTAAAGCAGCAGAAGCATTTAAAGAAGTCACTGCTTGCCCAACCCAGCTTCAACCAAATGATGTCATGATGGCATCTTATGTGTTCGAACAAGCTGGCGATAAAGCGGCAGCGGAAAAAATTCGTCAAGACAGTTTAAAATCAGCCATGTCTATCCAAGACAAACCGGCTGAAATACAAGATGAACCAAAAACAGACGAAGAACCAACCGCACTTATTGCGAAACGTGATTAAAATAAACAAAGACGGGGCTAAATAAAGCCCCGTTTTTTTATTCCTAACCACCACTTCTTTCATTTAAAACCTACTTGTTATTACATTTCATTATAAGTAATAAATTTCCATTCTTTTCTCACCGATTCAAAATTTTTTACTATATCGCCACGCAAACGATTAAATTATAAAAAATGAATTGGGATTATATTTTAAGCGTCACACCACGTTTTATTCATGCCACGCTGATGACCCTTCATCTCGCCTTTTGGGGCATTTTATTGTCGCTAGTGATTGGTGTGATTTGTGCGGTGATTACCACCTACAAAGTCAAATCATTAACTTGGCTAGTAAAAGGCTATATCGAGCTTTCTCGTAATACGCCTTTATTGATTCAAGTGTTTTTTCTCTATTTTGGGCTGTCTAAAATTGGCCTGAAATTAGATGGGTTTACTTGCGGCATTATCGGCCTGGCATTTTTAGGTGGAAGCTATATGGCAGAAGCCTTTCGTGGTGGTCTGGAAGCAGTATCAAAAGGGCAAATTGAATCAGCCTTAAGTATTGGTCTAACCCCTTTTCAAGCTTTTCGCTATGTGATTTTTCCACAAGCCTTTGCGATTGCGACACCTGCAATCGGAGCAAATTGCTTGTTCTTAATGAAAGAAACCTCGGTGATCAGCGCTGTCGCCGTCGCTGAACTGATGTTTGTAGCGAAAGAAGTCATCGGGCTCGATTACAAAACCAATGAAGCCTTATTTTTATTAGTGGTGTTTTATTTGATCATTCTATTACCGATGTCTCTGTTCATCGGTCATTTAGAACGCCGTACTCGGAGAGCAAAATATGGGGCTTGAGTTATTATTCCAAGGTAGCAACATTGAACGCTTGCTCAACGGTTTATGGGTGACGGCTGAAATTGCGTTCATTTCTGTCTTCTTCGCCTGTATTTTAGGTGTGATTTTTGGCGTAATCATGACAAGCAGAAATCCCATTATCAAAGCCATTTGCCGCTTTTATTTAGAATTTATACGTATCATTCCATTATTAGCGTTACTTTTTCTCGCGTATTTTGGTTTGGCAAAATGGTTTGATATTCACTTAGATGGCATTTCTGTATGTATTTTGGTTTTTATTTTCTGGGGAACGGCAGAAATGGGCGATTTAGTGCGTGGTGCATTAACTTCCATTGAAAAACATCAAGTAGAATCAGCCTACGCTTTAGGTTTAACGCCGTTTCAAACCTTTGTGTATATTTTACTTCCACAAAGTTTAAAACGTGTGACACCAAGTGCTATTAACCTCTTTACCCGCATGGTAAAAACCAGTTCCTTGGCAATGTTAATCGGGGTAGTAGAAGTGATAAAAGTCGGTCAACAAATTATCGAGCATTCATTATTTAGTAATCAATCAGCGGCGCTTTGGATTTACGGTGTCATTTTCGGTTTATATTTTGTGATTTGTTACCCACTATCCTTATTTTCCCGTTATTTAGAAACCCGTTGGGAAAGTTAATTTTTATTAGGAAAACACATGGCGTTATTAGAAATTAAAAACCTCGTCAAAAATTACGGTGATGTAGAAGCACTCAAAGGCATCAATCTTTCTATAGAGAAAGGCGAAGTTGTCGTTATTTTAGGTCCATCGGGTTGTGGTAAAAGTACTTTTTTACGCTGCCTAAATGGGCTAGAGGAAATAAAGCGCGGTCATATTTTGCTGCAAAATGCAGGCGAATTAGGCAAAGACATTCCTTGGGTCAAAGCGCGTCAACGCATTGGGATGGTATTCCAAAGTTATGAACTCTTCGCTCATTTATCAGTGATTGACAATATTTTACTCGGCCCTTTAAAAGTACAAAAACGCGATCGTGCTGAAGCTGAAAAACAAGCCGATGAGTTACTTAAACGCGTAGGTTTATATGACCGAAAAAATGCCTATCCACGTGAATTATCCGGTGGACAAAAACAGCGAATTGCCATTGTTCGTTCACTTTGCATGAACCCTGAAATTATTCTGTTCGATGAAGTAACCGCTGCCCTTGACCCTGAAATGGTACGTGAAGTACTTGATGTAATCTTAGGTCTTGCCAAAGATGGCATGACGATGCTTATCGTTACCCATGAAATGAATTTTGCCCGTCAAGTGGCTAATCGCATCGTGTTTATGGATAAAGGGCAAATTATTGAACAAGCAAAACCGGAAGATTTCTTCACGAATCCAACCACGGATCGTGCGAAAACATTCTTAAATATCTTAAATTATGAACCGAGAGGGACAAACTATGAAGAAAACATTTAAAACATTGACCGCACTTTTAGCCACTGCCACCTTAGCATTTGGCTTAACCGCGTGTAATGACAAAGAACCAGCTAAAGACGGGGCAAAAACGGTTTCAAGCCTTGAGCAAATACAAAAAGATGGCAAAGTGCGCATTGGTGTATTTAGCGATAAACCACCATTTGGTTATGTTGATGCACAAGGCAAAAGCCAAGGCTTTGATGTTGAAATTGGTAAAGCGATCGGTAAAGATTTATTAGGTGATGAAAACAAAGTGGAATTTGTTTTAGTGGATGCCGCAAACCGTGCTGAATACTTACTTTCTAAGAAAGTTGATATTATCTTAGCTAACTTCACTGTGACACCAGCACGTAAAGAAGTGGTGGATTTTGCGAATCCATACATGAAAGTAGCATTAGGTGTCGTTTCAAAAGATGGTTCTGTGATTACTGACCTTGAACAATTAAAAGGAAAAACTTTAATTGTTGATAAAGGTACCACGGCTGATATTTTCTTCACCAAAAACTATCCAGATGTGAAGTTATTGAAATTCGAACAAAATACCGAAACCTTTGAAGCCTTACGTGATGGTCGTGGTGATGCCTTATCTAACGACAATACCTTCTTATTCGCTTGGGCAAAACAAAATCCAGGTTATACCGTGGGCATAAAAAACTTTGGTGATCAAGATGTTATTGCACCAGCTGTTCGCAAAGATGCACCTGAATTGTTAAATTGGTTAAACAACGAAATCCAAACCTTAGGCAAAGATGGGCGTTTAAAACAAGCTTATGAAAAAACCTTATTGCCAGTTTATGGTGATACCGTCAGCGAAAGCGATATCGTGGTTGAATATAAATAATTCTCCCACATTCACTTCTCCTTTAGTCTAACTCAAGGAGAAGTGAAAACTTACTAAGTTTTGACCGCACTTCCAATTTTAAATGCGAAATATGTTTTTTCTAGATATATGCCTATTTTACCCTTCAACAGCATTTCTTGTATTATCACTTTATAACATCTAAACTTAATAATAATTCTTATTTATGCCAATATTCTGATGTTTTATTCAGACAGGAGTTTATATGCAAAAAAAATCAACAATTCGTTTAATTTTGGCCGTTCTATTACTGACTTTTGGTATCACTACTCAAGCAGAAATAAAAACAATCAAAGATGTATTAGGACGAGAAGTTAACGTTGATGTGCCCGTAAAAAATGCCGTGTTAGGCTTTTACTATCCTGATTACATTGCTGTTACGGGTGTTGAAAATTTTAAATATGTTAAAGGTATCTCACGTGAATTTTGGGAAAAATTTAATCCAGGAAGTTGGGCATTGTTTTCTGAAAAAATGCCTGAACTCAAAAATATTGCTGATATTGGTAATGTAAATACAGGAACTTTCTCAACCGAAAAAACCTTGGCATTAAAACCTGATGTATTGATTCTTGCAGAATGGCAATATCAAACTATTGGTTCCGAACTACCAAAGTTAGAACAAGCTGGCATTCCAATTATTGTTGTTGATTTTAATGCTCAAAGTGTAGAACGACACACCCAAAGCGCAAAGATTTTTGGGCAACTTGCAGGTACCGAAGAACGAGCAAATAAAATTGCAGATGAATATGCTCAAGGCATTACTGATATTCAAAAACGTGTAAAAGAGGCTAACCTACCTAAACCTAAAATCTATGTAGAATTTGGCAATAAAGGTCCTAGTGAATATAGCTTTACCTTTGGTAAAAATATGTGGGGTGCTATTGCTGAAACTGTTGGCGGGGATAACGTAAGCGCGCCTTTTGTTGAAAATTGGGGACCAATTAATCCAGAACAACTTCTTGCCGCACAACCTGAAGTGATTATGATTTCTGGCACAGAAATGGGGCATGAAACTAACAATGAAATGATGGCGATGGGAATAAACATCAATGAACAGGATGCACAAAAACGCCTAAAAGGTTTCTTAACCCGTGCAGGGTGGCAAGATTTACCTGCAGTTAAAAACCACCGTGTTTACGGTATTTATCATACGGCTTCTCGCTCACTAAGTGATCTAGCAGCCGCTCAATTTATGGCAAAAGCACTTTACCCAAAACTTTTTGAAGACATAGACCCACAAAAAACCTTTATGGATTTCCATAAAAACTATTTGCCTATCATACCTAGTGGTACGTTTTTTATTAAATTGAAAGATTAAACAATTCATAAGGTGAGCGATGCTCACCTTTTTTATATTCTCACTGCCTTTCATAAGTGAAAACTCCTTTATTTTTGACCGCTCTTTGGAAGATGCGGTGTAAATCTCGCCTTTAATGGCATTCTTTCCTGAATACGTTCCCGATTAATCTGTAACGCCGCCTCTGTGGCTTCATAGTCCAACCATAAACTTGGATCATCGGGTAACGTTTCATTCCAAATATACTGCACGTTAAAGCCTCGCGCCTTACATTCCGCATGTAATGCATCATAGCGTTTCTTTAAAAACGCCAATTTGTTAAAGAAAAAGCGCACATGCCCTTCACCTAACTTATATTCTGCAGGCTGTCCTTTTAAGTGATATTTACCTTTCGCCACGGCGTTAGGAATGCGGGTTAATTCACGATGTTCCGCTAAAAGATGCTGATCACAAAGCTCCTCAGGCGGAACAAGATTAATTCGAGTCATAAACGATACCAAAGAAAAAGAAACATAGTACGGGGCATGAATGTATTTGTCTATCTCATAATAAATACGACTCAAAAGATGAATTCTTTTTCTTTGATTTTCACATACATCAATCCTTGCTAAACTGATTAAAAATATCGCTATTGAAGGAATCTCTCATGTCTGTCAAAACATTTGAAAAATTGACCGCACTTTTAGATGAGCATCAAGCACGCTATCGTGTGGTTGAACACCCCACAGCAGGAAAATCAGAAGAAGTGGCTAAAATTCGTGGTACAGAATTAGGGCAAGGTGCAAAGGCGTTAGTATGCAAAGTAAAGGGAAATGGCGTAAAACAAGCGGTATTAGTGATATTGCCGGCTGATCAACAATCTGATTTAAGCAAAGTGGCGGCATATTTAGGTGGCACGAAAGCCTCCCTTGCTAGCCCTGCAGAAGTAGATACCCTAACCGACTGTGTATTTGGTGCAATTCCGCCTTTTAGCTTTCATCCTAATTTGTTATTAATTGCTGATCCTAGTTTACTGTCTCGTTATGATGAATTGGCATTTAATGCTGGCACCTTGGAGCGCTCTATTATTCTCAATACACAAGATTATGCCTCAATCGTTCAGCCCACATTAGTGGATGTAATAAAAACCGAATAGAGAAAAGATTGGTTGTCTTTCATTTGATTGATACAATGCTTCCGTTTTTCTATTAACTGGACATCTCATGAAAAAATATCTTAAAGCATTTATTCTTTTACCGTTGATTATTCAAATTATCGGCACTATTGGCCTAATGTTCGCAAACAATGATGCCGATGGGTTTCAGTCTTCAGCGATTACCGTCTTTATCGTGGCTGCTGTACCAACTTTTCTCATTACACTTTGGGCTGCATTTCACCGTTATGCGAGTTATCACGTAAAAGCCATCGCATTAATTTCGGTATTAATTGGATTTTGTTATACCGTCGTAGCGGGGATCTTTTATGCAACGCTAGTGAATGACATGGGATTTGGCGAATGGTTACGTGCAGGAGGATTAGAGATTACCTGCTTAATGGCCGCAGGCTTGGCGCTTTATTCTGTTATGGTATTACCGCTCTTGTTACCGAAAGAACGCCCGCTATAAAGCGATTTGAGGCGAATATTGAGCAGTTAAATCTACTAAATCGGTTAATGAAACTGACCGCACTTGATTGTTTTCTGGCAAAAGTGCGGTTAAATTTCGGGCTAAAACATCCTGTTCCAACATAAAACATTGCCCTTTGCATTGGATAAACATTTCCCCGTACTTTACCGCTAGCAACACGCCATCTTGCCATAAAACCACTGCATCATTTTCCGTGGTTTCAGTCAAATAACGTTGAAGTTCTGTCTCAGAATAATGAGCTTGAGAAAAGGTATAAAGCATAATATTCCTTAAAACGTAAACACTTTTTCGGCTTGGCTAAGTTTATTGATCAGCAAAGTGCGGTCAATTTTTTCAGCAGAAATAATAAGCTGTTCAGCATGCAAATTGTATTGGTCGAGTGAATCGGCACAGACAAAGCGCTGTTCAATATCGTATAAATCCAATAATTTAAAGGTGCGGATAAAATCTTTTTGTAACAATAACTCAGGATTTTGCCCATCAAGTAAATTCAACACGCCATCATCAACAAAAAAGACACCAATTTCCTCTTCATCACAAAATGCTGTTGCCGCAAGCAAAGCATCTAAACCTTCACGAGAGCTCGTGTTTCCATGCGGTGCGGTACGAAATAAGAATGCCAGCTTCATAATGTCACCACTCGATCTGCTTTTAATGCCATCGCCATAAACTCGCCTAGGCCTGTAATCTCAAAACCTTCTGCCAAATTGGTTTTATCAGTCTCTTTTGCCGTAAGTGAATCCACTACGCCACGACGTTGTGAAGCGGCTACACATAAATGCAAAGGAACATGATGCTGCGCTGAAAAGGCTTGCCAAGCTTGCGTGAGATTAAATTCATCATTGGCAGGATAAACCAAGCCATTGCCATTACTCACACCGTCTTGGAAAAAGAAAATTTGGCTAATGACATGCCCTTTTTCGAGTAAAGCTTGGGCAAATTGATAGGCAAGAAAAGCCCCTTGTTTTCCATAAACGGGACTTTTCACAGCGAGAACATAGTTCATTACTCTTGCTCTTGTTTGATTTGACGAATATATAAATACACGGTGTGGCGAGAAATCGTGAGGCGATCAGCCACTAAATTGATCGCATCTTTAATATCAAAAATGCCTTTTTCGTAAAGTGAAATCACAATCTGACGGTTCTTATTATTATTCGAAACCGAGCGATCTGCATTCACTTCTTCAATGGTTTTTTCTACCGTTTGTGCCACCAATTCTTCCACTGAACTTGCAAAATTAACGGAAGAGGTTTCATTTTGCTCCTGTGTTGGCATAAAGGCCTGCATAAATTGAGAAACTGGCACATCCAAATTAATATTGATACAAAGTAAACCAATAAT
>CAUETL010000057.1:0-10614 GCA_959020685.1 Parahaemophilus parainfluenzae
TGAAAGGCTTGATCGTTTCTTGTATATTGCAATTCCGCTAACTTCGCTAAAATCTGACGTTGATCGATAATGGCACCTTGCTGTAAATGCAACATCATTTGTAAATAGCTATCAGGGTCTCCCAAACCATAAATCGCAGATACAGATGCCACTACGATAGTATCTCGACGCTCCAAAAATGACTTCGTAGCTGAAAGACGCATCTGTTCAATCTGATCATTAATAGAAGCATCTTTTTCGATAAAGGTATCACTACTCGGTACATAAGCTTCCGGCTGATAATAATCATAGTATGAGACGAAATATTCCACCGCGTTTTCAGGAAAGAATGCTTTCATTTCTGCATAAAGCTGAGCGGCAAGCGTTTTATTTGGGGCAAGCAACATTGCTGGACGGTTTAACGTCGCAATAACATTTGCAATGGTAAAGGTTTTACCCGATCCCGTTACCCCGAGAAGGGTTTGATGCGCCAAACCATCCTCTAAATTTTCGACTAATTTTTCGATCGCTTGGGGTTGATCACCGGAAGGTTTAAAATCGGAATGAAGAATAAAAGGCTTAGTATTAATTTTCTCTGCCATAAGTGCGGTCAATTTTTTTACTGTTTTAGAAGTGTGGCTATTTTAGCACATTTATTACTCCAAATTGAGCGATAAAAATCCAAGTTTTACACACACTTAGGCGTGTCAAGTCTTAAACACTTCAAAATTGAAAAATATTTTATTTTTTTTACTGGACTTTATATAACATATTGATATTTAAACAAATATCAACGAATGGCTAATAGATGAACAATTTGAGACAAAGCCAGTCTGCACCAGTGGTTGACCATTTTAAACAAAAACAATCCACAAAGTTATCCACAGGCTTTGTGGATAGCAAAAACGGTAAATTTTTTTGTCATTTTTTTCATTTTGAGTATTGACAAGCGACAGGTCGCTCATTAAAATGCGCGCCTATTCTTTGTGATACCAAATTTATTCCTCCTTAGTTCAGTCGGTAGAACGGTGGACTGTTAATCCATATGTCGCAGGTTCGAGTCCCGCAGGAGGAGCCAAATTTCTCTTTTGGTTTAGCTTTCGTTTGTCTCCTTTTACGAATCCTAAATTTGTAGCCAAAAGAATTTAAGCCCATCGTGTTGATGGGCTTTATTTTTATCTAATCAATGCTTATTTGATGAATTATCAGGCTAATTTAATGATGAACGATCATCCATTAAGTTATCGCATTCCCAGCCAATATAGTCGCCTGAAAACTCCATAGCGAGTTTTTCAAAGCGCTCTACCCACTCGAAGATCTCATTACTGTCTAATGAAAGCTCTTGCTCCAATTTCACCATGAAATAAGGCTGCTCATCTTCTTCCGTCTGGATGGCTTGGCTTGAATATTTCAGCGTACTAAAAGACACTTTTCCAAGCGTTAGTTCATCCATAAAGGGAAACATTTTTTCTTCTTCATCAAAATGGAAAGTATGCTCAATCAAATAAGTATCACTTAAATTACGCCCTTTGCTATTCAGCATACTCAAAATCTCTTCCGTCGCATTTAATTTCATTTCCAATGGAGAAGCCAATAAGAAATCGAAATAGGTATCCCAATTGGGATCATCCTGCACATTGATTTCTGAGACAAAATCAAGCTGCTGAAGCGTTTCTTTAAGCAAAGCATCGTGTTCACAATAAAAATGCATTTTTGCCTGATGGTTGCAAATAAAGTGCCCAGCAAAGAAAACATTTGGAAGTGCGGTCAATTGTGCAAGGATTTTAAAAAGACGATTAATCAATTTTTCATATTCGTCTTCATTCGGCAAACCATCCTCATCTCCCTGATAAGGCACGGTAAATTGCACAACTTTACTAAGATGTTTACCATGGTAAACATCTAAATCTTCAATATTTGCGGTAAACACGGCAGGCATGCCATTCACTTGTGAACGGTAATTCTGCCAATTTGCCATATCCATGTTGCTTTCCTATTTAAATTCTGCCCAAATTGGTGCGTGATCGGACGGTTTTTCCATCGCACGAATATCCAATGCAATGCCAACGTCCACGCAACGCTCTGCTAATTGATGATTCACTAAAATATGATCGATACGTAATCCACGGTTATCATCGAAACCTTTTGAGCGATAATCAAACCACGAGAATTTGTCATTGGCTGTTGGATTTAATTTGCGGAACGTGTCTTCCAATCCATAATCGTATAAGCGTTGATACCATTCGCGCTCTTCAGGTAAGAATGAACATTTACCGGTACGCAACCAACGTTTGCGGTTTTCATCGCCGATACCAATATCCAAATCGCTTGGACTGATATTCATATCGCCCATAATTAAAACCGGATTGGCTTTATCGTGATCTTGTTCTAAATAACGTTGAAGATCCGCATAAAATTTTTCTTTTGCCGGAAACTTCGTTTCATGAGCACGGCTTTCCCCTTGTGGGAAATAGCCATTAATTACCGTTAACAAACCAAACGGGGTTTCTAAATCTGCCATAATAATGCGTTTTTGCGCATCTTCATTATCGGTTGGAAAACCACGACGCACTGCTTTTGGTTCTTGTTTGGTTAACAGTGCTACACCATAGTGACCTTTTTGCCCGTGATGAAAAACGTGATAGCCCAGATTTTCTGTAATTGTATAAGGAAAATCCTCATCTGCTACTTTGATTTCTTGTAAACCAATCACATCCGGTTGGTATTTTTCAATAATTGCTTCAAGTTGATGAGGGCGGGCACGTAACCCATTAATATTAAAGGAGATAAATTTCATTTTTGTTCCTAATGTGAAAAATTGGGTCTATTATACAAAATAATTGAAATCTTAACCGCACTTTTCCTCTGTAATGGAAGAAGTTACGCCTATTAATATGATTACGCTTCAGTTGCAATCAAATGAATTTTACCCTTCATTCTCATTAAAATTTTTCCTAAAAACGCACTTTATAAATAAAACTAACTTGCTTATACTGGCGGCGCTTTTATTACTTTACTCGGATCATTTTATGAATATTTATACTTATTTGTGTTTTCTCACCACAATAGCCATTCTTATCAGTTTTATCACACGTAAACTGAACGATAATATCCAATATACTATTGCCATCACTGCCACCTCCATGGCGGGCTCGCTTTTCCTGGTGTTATTGGGATATTTCGGCTGGTTTAATTTGGATGACATTGCAACACGCGTTATCGAACGCATTGATTTTAAAGATTTCTTATTAAACGGGATTTTAGGCTTTTTACTCTTTGCTGGTGCCTTGGGCATTAAACTTCCAGTCTTAAACAATCAAAAATGGGAAATTACCACTTTCGCTCTATTCTCTACGCTTGCCTCCACCTTTTTCATTGGTTTTCTACTTTATGGTGTTGCCTTACTTTTCGGCTGGCATATTGATTTAATTTACTGCATCTTATTTGGTGCACTCATATCGCCTGATGACCCGATTGCCGTACTTGCCATTATTAAAAACTTAAAAGCACCAAAACGCTTATCTATGCAAGTGGAAGGCGAATCACTTTTTAATGATGGGATTGGCTTGGTAATTTTCACCACGGTTTTTGCTGTCGCATTTGGCGGGCATGAACCGACAGCAAGCGGCATTCTCCATTTATTTTTTAAAGAAGCTTTAGGTGGGATTGCATTTGGATTGGTTTTAGGTCTATTCGCCCATTATCTGATTTCAGCCACCGATGATGGTTCGTTAGAAATTCTTTTGACCTTAATCGTACCCACTGCGGGCTTTATGCTTGCTAATCTCTTACATGTCTCAGGTGCATTAGCGATGGTTGTCGCCGGGATTTTAATCGGGAATTGGACAAGATACACAGGCTTTTCTCAACAAAGCCAACGCTATTTAGATCACTTTTGGGAAATGATCGATCACTTTCTCAATTCTTTACTCTTCATCTTGATCGGTTTAGCGATTTTATTAATTCATGTGTCTTGGCAAGGGTTAATCTTAATTTTCCTTGCTATTCCAGTGTGCTTAATCTGTCGCTATGCCAGTGTTTGGCTACCATTCCAAGTCATGAAACGCTACCGTAAATACAACCCTTACACCATGAAAGTGCTCACTTGGGGTGCATTACGAGGTGGACTAGCGCTCGCTATGGCACTTTCTATTCCAAGCAGTCAATTTTATATTGAAGGATTAGAAATGGATGTTCGCGATCTTATTTTAGGTATGACGTATGCGGTAGTGGCATTCTCAATTCTCGTTCAAGGCATGACAATTGAAACCTTAATTCGTAAATCAAAAGAAGCAACCATGCGTGAACGCGGCTATACAGGTATCGGATTAGCGAAATAATCAATCACGTTTATATCTTTGGCTCAGCATTTGCTGAGCCTATTTTTTGAATCTGAGACATGACGCCTTCACGATGCCACCACTCTCCTTCTTTAGGAAAAGTAAATACATCAAATGCCTGACCTTTAAATTCAAATTGCAATCTTGCAGCATGCAAATAAGTGCGGTCAATATTTTCAGTGTTTTTACCATAAAGCGTATCGCCTAAAATCGGACTCCCTAAGCTTTTCATCGCCACACGCAATTGATGGGTTTTACCGGTTTGTGGCTTTAAGATAAATAATCGTAAATTAGGCTCACAACTCACACTTTCAAAACGCGTAATTGCGGGATTTTCTTTCGATTGGCAAAGTTTCCAAGCCCCATTACGAGCCTTTTGCATATCGCCGACAATCAATCCTTGCTTCTTTTTGGGCTTTTGATTGCTGAGTGCAAGATAAGTCTTTTGGATATGATGTTCAGAAAAAAGTCGGAAAAATTCAGCCGCACTTTCAGCATTCAATGCAAAGATGAGTAAACCTGATGTCACTTTATCTAACCGATGCACAAGCCAGACTTGTGGCACGCCAAACTGCTCAGCAAGCAAAGTGGTTAAACCAATTTCACTTTGATCTTTATGCACACTTATCCCACAAGGCTTATAAATAATGATAAAATCATCGGTCTGATAAATAATGTCTAATTTCATAAGTACGGTCAAAAATTAATGAGTTTTGAACATATTATACTGGTTTATATTATTCCCGTGTTAATTTGGGTAGCAGTTATTTCTGTCACCTTGCGTTTACTCGTCAAAAAACAAGCGGTTTCTGCTACGTTGTCATGGCTGATGATTATCTACCTTGTGCCACTGATTGGCGTCATTGCTTATTTAATTTTTGGTGAGATTAAACTCGGTACGCGCCGAGCCAAAGCCTTTCAATTGTTAAAACCTAAATATACCCAATGGCTTCAGCAACTGTCAGAACAAAAAGATCTGGTTACACATTCCCAGGCTCCTCGTTATCGTGCTTTATTTAAACTAGTCCACCACCGCTTAGGTATTCCGAACATTCGAGGTAATGAATTACATATTCTCGACACGCCAGAAAGCATCATTCGAAGTATCATTCGTGATATTCAACAAGCACATCATTCCATTAATATGGTGTTCTATATTTGGAGCAATGATGGCATGATTAATGAAGTGAAACAAGCCTTAGAAGAAGCCGTGCAACGTGGAGTTAAAGTTTGTCTTTTACTCGATTCCGTTGGCAGTAATGCTTTTTTGAAAAGCCCTATTTGTAAAGAAATGCGAACAAAAGGCATTGAGATTACAGAAGCGCTACACGTAAACTTATTCCGTATGTTCTTCAACCGGATTGATTTACGTCAACATCGTAAAATCATCATCATTGATAATCAAATTGCCTATACAGGCAGTATGAATATGGTGGACCCAAATTTCTTCAAACAAGACAGCAACGTAGGCAATTGGATAGACGTGATGGTGCGAATCAACGGTCCTGTTTCACCGATTTTAAACAGCTTACATGCTTGGGATTGGGAAATTGAAACCATGGAAGAATTACCTCTTTTATTGCCAAATTGTCCACTTGTGGAAATTGACGATAACGACACCCATTCTGTGCAAGTGATTGCAAGCGGTCCCGCGTTCCCGGATGATTTAATTGCGCAATCTCTTGCAACAGTCATTTATGCTGCAAGAGAAAGTATTGTGATCACTTCACCTTACTTTGTGCCAAGTCACAATATTGCTGAAGCATTACGCATTGCCGCATTCCGAGGTGTTGATATCACGCTTATTTTACCTAAAAACAATGATTCCTTGATGGTTCGTTGGGCGAGCCGAACGTTCTTTGATGATTTACTTGAAGCAGGTGTAAAAATTTATCATTTTGAAGCAGGACTTCTACATACAAAAAGTGTGTTAATCGATAATAAGCTCGCCCTCGTTGGGACAGTAAATATGGATTTACGCAGTTTCCTGCTTAACTTTGAAATCACCGTTGCCGTAGAAGATCGTAATTTTGCCAATGAAGTGGCCACACTTCATGAAAATTATTTAGCGAACTCTTCCGCTCTCGATATGCAAGAATGGATCAATCGTCCTTTCTATCATCGAATCATCGAGCGGTTATTTTTCTTGTTTAGTCCATTACTCTAATTTTCACAATAAATACAAAAAGGGCGTACCACACGGTACGCCCTTTCTTTTTTTCACGTTTATGCTTAACGTTTTTTCACGATAAACACTAAAGCTACTAAAACAACTGCTGTTGTCACAAATCCAGCTAAACCTGATTCTGTAAAGCCTACTACAATGTAGCCCACAGCACTTGCTGTTGCAACAGTTGCTGCATAAGGTAATTGTGTGGTGACGTGATCCATGTGGTTACATTTTGCCCCAGTTGACGACAGAATCGTTGTATCCGAAACCGGTGAACAGTGATCGCCGCATACCGCGCCTGCCATAACTGCAGACAAACAAGGAAGTAATAATTCTGGTGCTGAGTTAGTCGCCATTGCCGCAGCGATTGGTAACATAATACCAAATGTCCCCCAGCTTGTCCCTGTTGAGAATGCCATTGCTGAACCAAGGATAAATAAAATCACTGGTAAAAATTGAACTGGAATGCTGCCACTCACTAAAGAAGATAAGTATTTACCGGTTTGTGCATCCCCCACCACTTTATTAATTGTCCAAGCAAAGAATAGGATTGCAATTGCACCTAACATAGATTTAATACCGGCAATCCACGCTTTTCCGTATTCTTGTAAAGAAACTTGACGCTCAAGAATAATCAATAATGTTGACATAGCAACCGCACTTGAACCACCAACAACAAGCGAAATACCTACTGTCGTATTTTCAAATGCACCTAAGAGGCTAAATGGTTTTCCATCTGCCGCTAAGGCCTCACTACCTGTGTGAATCATCATAAAAACAGTGACGGTAATTAAGACTAAAATTGGTAAAATTAAGTTGCGAACTTTACCTTTCACACCTTCAATGACTTCTTCTTTATAATCGCGCTCCATGGCTAATTTTTCATGACGTGCCATTGACGCAATATCAAATGAGAAATAGGCCACAAAGAATACCATTAATAATGAGAAGATCGCATAGTAGTTCATTGAACTCATGGCGACGAATGCGCCCATTGGTGTATAAGAGGTAATAGAATATGTCGCCAATAAACCTGCTACGAGAGTAATAATGTATGCCCCCCAGCTTGATACTGGCATCATGACACACATTGGTGCAGCAGTAGAATCAAGAATGTACGCTAATTTTGCACGAGAAACTTTGAAACGATCAGTAACTGGACGTGCAATCGCACCTACAGCAAGACTGTGGAAGTAATCATCGATAAATGTCACAAACACTAAAGATGCCGCTAATAATTTCGCACCACGACGACCCTTAATTTTATTTTGTGCCCATTCAGCAAAAGCTCGGTTGCTGCCTGACACGGTTAAAAGTGCGGTCAATACGCCAAGTAAAACTAAGAAAAACACGATATTCATATTTGAATTCATGCCTTCTTCGCTACTATAAACTAATGCCACAACATTATCTTTTAAATAAATAAGTGCATTCAATGGATTGAAATCAACCAACATTAACGCACCGACAATAATCCCAGCACTGAGGGACACCAAAACCCGACGAGTTGCAATTGCTAAAATAATCGCAAGTAATGCGGGTATAATTGAATAAATAGATGAAGAATAATCGACTAGTTCCATTAAGTTATACCTAATAATTTAATGGAGACAACGGCAAGAAAAGACACAATTATGACCAGACCGAACCGTAGCGCTCCATAGTTAATACACAAAAACTATGACAGTCACGTTCCTTTCGAAGACGTGACCAACCGAATAAGATGACGCCTATTCGATTTCGGCAATCATTCCTTTCCTTTCCCTTCAACGCTATCCACTCCAGGAAAATACTTATAATGACCGCACCTCTACTGTTGTATAGGATGGTGAGAGATTACATTAAAATGAATAAAATTACCAATAAAATCTTGCACTTTCAGTGAAATCTATTCTTTTATTAAAAATGACGTATTAAGTTGTTAATTCATTGTTACACAATTTTATGAGTGAACGATTGCAATAGTATAGAAAACAGGTCACTCCATAATATGGAGTATGATGAGATCAGACCAATTAATTCTTTAATTTAGACGAATTAATATTTACCAAATATATTATTTTCGTTATTATTGTCTTCCTTAAAATAATTAAGCATTCACACACATAAAAAAGAGGACATCATGAACGAATTAACAAAAGGTTTAACTAACCTTCGTAGTTTACGCGTCGCTGTACGCGATTTAACATTAGAACAAGCTGAAAGTTCACTTTTAAAATTACAAGCTGCTGTTGAAGAAAAACGTGCTCAAGCAGCTGAAATTGAACAAGCTGAACAAGAGCGTCGTGCGCGTATCGCAAAATATAAAGAATTAATTAAACAAGAAGGCATCACTGCGGAAGAATTAACCGCTATTATTGGTATTGCGCCTTCTTCAATTCGTAAAAAACGTGAACCTCGCCCAGCAAAATACAAATATACTGATGAAACTGGTCAAGAAAGAACATGGACTGGTCAAGGCCGTACACCTCGTGTGATTCAAAAAGCCTTAGATAAAGGTGCCTCTTTAGCTTCTTTTGAAATCTAATTTCACATTAACAATGTAGAACCCATTTTTATGGGTTCTCTTTTTTTATTTATCTTGCAAAATATTCATTATGTTAGAAAAGAAAATATTACTGACTGACTGCCCTGATGATAAAGGCTTAATCGCCAAAATCACCAATATTTGTTACAAACATCAATTAAATATTCTTCACAATAATGAGTTCGTTGATTTCGAAACAAAGCATTTCTTTATGCGTACCGAATTGGAAGGTATTTTCAACGAAGAAACTTTGTTAGCTGACTTAAATTATAGCTTGCCAACTGGGACAAATTGCCGCCTAATCAGTGCTAAACGTAAACGTATCGTGATTTTAGTCACCAAAGAAGCGCACTGCTTAGGTGATATTTTAATGAAAAATTACTACGGTGCATTAGATGTAGAAATTGCGGCAGTAATTGGTAATCACGATAATTTACGCGAATTAGTTGAACGCTTTGATATTCCATTCCATTGTGTCAGCCATGAAGGCCTCACGCGTGTGGAACACGATAAATTACTTGCTGAAAAAATTGATGAATATGCGCCTGATTACATTGTATTAGCAAAATATATGCGTGTATTAAATCCAGAATTCGTGGCGCGTTATCCAAATCGTGTGATTAATATTCACCACTCATTCTTACCCGCATTTATTGGTGCCAAACCCTATCAACAAGCTTATGAGCGCGGCGTAAAAATTATTGGTGCAACAGCCCACTTTATTAATAACGAATTGGATCAAGGTCCGATCATTATGCAAAATGTGATTAATGTGGATCACACCTACTCTGCCGATGCCATGATGCGTGCAGGGCGTGATGTGGAAAAAACAGTATTAAGCCGTGCGCTTGATCTTGCCTTACATGATCGTATTTTTGTGTATAAAAACAAAACGGTGGTCTTGTAATGAAAGCTATCACCTTAGAGCCGATTTCTCTTATTGAAGGTGAAATCAACTTACCTGGGTCGAAAAGTTTATCGAACCGAGCATTATTATTAGCGGCATTAGCTAAGGGCACGACAACGGTCACTAACCTGTTAGACAGTGATGATATTCGTCATATGTTAAACGCCCTTAAAGCGTTAGGGGTGAATTACCAACTTTCTGAAGATAAAACTTGCTGTGAAGTTGAAGGCTTAGGTGGTGCATTTCAAGTTGAAAATGGCTTATCACTTTTTCTTGGCAATGCTGGTACGGCCATGCGTCCTTTGACGGCTGCACTTTGTTTAAAAGGCAAAACTGAAGGCGAAGTCATTTTGACTGGTGAGCCACGTATGAAAGAGCGCCCAATCAAACATTTGGTTGATGCGCTTCTTCAAGCGGGTGCCGATGTTCGTTATTTAGAAAACGACGGCTACCCTCCACTTGCAATTCGCAATCAAGGGATTAAAGGTGGCGTAGTTGAAATTGACGGTTCAATTTCTTCTCAATTTTTGACCGCACTTTTAATGGCTGCTCCGCTTGCTGAGGGCGATTTAGATATCCATATTGTGGGTGATTTAGTCTCAAAACCTTATATTGATATCACCCTCGCGATGATGAAAGATTTTGGTGTTTCGGTTGAAAATCAAGATTATCAAGTGTTTAAGGTGAAAGG
>CAUETL010000058.1:0-10563 GCA_959020685.1 Parahaemophilus parainfluenzae
AGGGTTGTTTGCACAAAACTTAAAGAAAAGCTTACCGGAATTTGCTAAAGCAGTAGGTATTGTGACCTCTTCGACTGGTGCCGCGTTGCAAGATATTCTGCATATTTTGGCTCGCCGAGATCCCAGTTTAAAAGTGGTGATTTACCCAACGGCAGTGCAAGGAAAAGAAGCAACGGCTGAAATCGTCCAAATGATTGAACTCGCTAATGCGCGTCAAGAAGTGGATGTATTGATCGTCGGTCGAGGTGGTGGTTCCTTAGAAGATCTTTGGTGCTTTAATGAAGAAGAAGTGGCACGTGCGATTTTCCGTTCTAATTTACCGATTATCAGTGCAGTCGGTCACGAAACGGATGTTACCATCACCGATTTTGTGGCTGATTTACGTGCGCCAACACCCTCTGCAGCGGCAGAGTTAGTGAGTCGCAATCAGCAGGAATTACTTCAACAGTTAGCCTATAAACAACAGCGTTTGGAGATGGCGTTAGATCGTATTTTTAGTCATCAACAACAACGTTTACAACAGTTACGTTTACGTCTGCAAAATCAACATCCGCAAAATCAATTATTGATGCAGAAAGCCAGAACAGAACAATTACATCATCGTTTAGTTTTGGCAATGCATCGCCAAGTGGATAAAACGCAACAAAAATTGACCGCACTTTCAGCGCGCTTAAAACAAAATCCGTTGCCTTATCGATTGCAAAAACAATCCCAATATTTAGCTCAGTTACAAGTGCGGTTAAATTTAGGGGCGAATCGTCAAGTCACGGAACGTCAAAATAAGTTGGCAACATTGTGTGGTAAGTTAGATGGATTAAGCCCATTAAAAGTATTGGCACGAGGATATTCCATTGCAGAGGATGATAAAGGACATGCTATTGTGAGTGTGAAGCAAGTCAAAACAGGCGACACCATTAAAACGAAGGTGGCAGATGGGGAGATAACCAGCCGCGTTTGTTAATTTAAATAAATTTTTAATGTAAACCTATGATGAATAAGAAATCATCATAGGTTTTCTTTTTTTGTGACCAGCTTCAAAGTTTCGACAAAAAAATAGAGGGTTCAGTTTTTTTTATTTTTTTATGGGAGTATTATGCGACCTCGATACTAGGAGAGTAATGATGTCAGAAATTCAACAGTTTAGTCAGCATGATATAGAAGTTCTTAATGAAGAAACTGTTTATAAAGGTTTTTTTACACTTAAGAAAGTACAGTTTAAACATAAGCTTTTTGCCGGTGGCGAAAGTGGCGTTGTGACACGTGAATTATTAGTCAAAGGTGCCGCTTCTGCAGTGATTGCTTACGATCCGGAAGAAGATGCAGTGGTTTTAGTTGAGCAAGTACGTATTGGTGCATATCAACCTGAATCAGCTCGTTCCCCTTGGTTATTAGAATTGATCGCCGGGATGGTCGAAGAAGGTGAACAACCTGAAGAAGTGGCTTTGCGTGAAAGTGAAGAGGAAGCAGGAGTATCCGTTCAAGATCTCACACATTGTTTAAGCGTGTGGGATAGCCCGGGTGGTGTCGTCGAACGTATTCATTTGTTTGTCGGTCGAGTAGATAGCTCAAAAGCCAAGGGACTTCATGGTTTAGCTGAAGAAAATGAAGACATCCGTGTTCATGTGGTGAAACGTGAGCAAGCCTATCAATGGATGTGTAATGGCAAAATTGATAATGGCATTGCAGTAATGGGCTTGCAATGGCTTCAATTAAATTACGCCCAATTGCAGCAACGCTGGCAATAGGAGTCCCATGAACAATACATTTGAATACGAACCCGCGAGTGAAATTGTTAAATTATTACAAATTACCGATCCTCATTTATTTAAGGATACAAGCAAAGATTTATTAGGCATCAATACACACGAAAGCTTTTCTCAGGTGTTAAAAGAAATTCAGTCTGAGTCTTTTGAGTACGATGTCGTGCTTGCAACGGGAGATTTGGTACAAGATAGTAGCGACGAAGGCTATTTACGATTTGTTGAAATGGTTAAACCGTTAAATAAATGGGTATTTTGGCTTCCGGGTAACCATGATTTCCAACCCAAAATGGTCGAACATTTAAGCCAACCGCCGATTAACGCGTCAAAACATTTACTTTTAGGTAAATATTGGCAAGTGATTTTGTTAGATAGCCAAGTTTCCGGTGTGCCTCATGGTGAATTAAGTGCTTACCAATTAGATTGGTTAAAAACAAAATTAGCGGAAAATCCAGCGCGTCATAGCTTAGTCGTCTTACATCATCATTTATTACCAACGAATTCAGCATGGCTTGATCAGCATAACTTGCGTAATGCACATGGCTTCTCAGCCGTTCTTACTCAATTCAACAATGTAAAAGGGATTTTATACGGGCATATTCATCAACAGGTTGATGGCTATTGGCAGGGTTAT
The DNA here is from genome assembly GCA_959020685.1 of Parahaemophilus parainfluenzae. Lineage (GTDB taxonomy): Bacteria > Pseudomonadota > Gammaproteobacteria > Enterobacterales > Pasteurellaceae > Haemophilus_D > Haemophilus_D parainfluenzae_T. The sequence continues at coordinate 2,395 of CAUETL010000058.1, forward strand.
CAAACCATGGCAACGCCAGCGACTTGTATTCAATTTAAGCCGGATAGCAATCATTTTGCGTTAGATACCTTACAACCAGGCTGGCGTGAAATTGAGCTATACCCAGATGGACGAATTGAAACGAGAGTAAAACGAATCAAACAAAAAACATTCCTACCGAATATGGAGGAAGAAGGATACTAAACAAAGTGCGGTTAAAATTAAGGTGATTTTAACCGCACTTTTTCTATACCGAAATGGGTAAAAGTCCATTTTACACTAGCCAGAATTCCCACAAATCTGTACAATAGCCGACCGATTTTATCTTTTTACTAATCTTTATTTTTAAGCAATATGACGCAAAAATTACATATTAAAACATGGGGCTGTCAGATGAATGAATACGATTCATCAAAAATGGCCGATCTTCTTTTAAATACACATGGTTTGGAATTGACAGATATTCCAGAAGAAGCAGATGTGTTACTTCTTAACACCTGTTCTATCCGTGAAAAAGCCCAAGAAAAAGTGTTCCATCAGTTAGGTCGTTGGAAAGAATTAAAAAAACAAAATCCAAACCTAGTCATCGGTGTGGGCGGTTGTGTGGCTTCACAAGAAGGTGAGCATATTCGTCATCGTGCACCTTATGTGGATATCGTATTTGGTCCGCAAACTTTACATCGTTTGCCTGAAATGATTAATCAAATCCGTGGCGGTAAAAGTTCGGTGGTGGATGTCAGTTTCCCTGAGATTGAGAAATTTGACCGTTTACCGGAACCTCGTGCAGAAGGCCCAACCGCGTTTGTGTCTATTATGGAAGGCTGTAATAAATATTGTACTTACTGCGTGGTGCCTTATACTCGTGGTGAAGAAGTGAGCCGCCCTGTTGATGATGTATTATTTGAAATTGCACAGTTGGCCGATCAAGGTGTACGTGAAATCAATTTATTAGGCCAAAACGTAAATGCGTATCGTGGCCCAACATTTGATGGCGGTATCTGTACATTTGCGGAATTATTGCGCTTAGTGGCATCTATTGACGGTATCGACCGTTTACGTTTTACCACCAGCCACCCCATCGAATTTACTGACGATATTATTGACGTGTATCGCGACACGCCTGAGTTGGTAGACTTCGTACACTTACCAGTACAAGCAGGTTCTGACCGTATTTTAACCATGATGAAACGTGGTCATACGGCGTTAGAATATAAATCGATCATTCGTAAATTACGTGCAGTGCGTCCAAATATTCAAATCAGCTCAGATTTCATTGTGGGCTTCCCAGGTGAAACTAAGGAAGAGTTTGAACAAACCATGAATCTCATCGCACAAGTGAACTTTGATATGAGCTTCAGCTTTATCTATTCCGCACGTCCAGGCACACCTGCAGCAGATATGCCAGATGATGTTACTGAAGAAGAGAAAAAACAACGTCTTTATCTTTTACAAGAGCGTATCAACCAACAAGCGGCACAATATAGTCGCCGTATGCTTGGTACAGAGCAACGTGTATTGGTAGAAGGTCCATCTAAGAAAGATATTATGGAATTAACAGGACGTACTGAAAACAATCGTATTGTGAATTTCCAAGGCTCACCAGATATGATTGGTAAGTTTGTCGATATCAAGATTACGGATGTTTATACTAACTCTCTACGTGGTGAAGTAGTGCGTACAGAAGATCAAATGGGATTACGTATTGCACAATCTCCACAAGAAGTGATGAATCGTACTCGTAAAGAAGATGAATTAGGTGTAGGACGTTATCACGGATAATCGTTTAAAGTGAATATGAATAAGTAACCGTACGAAAGTGCGGTTATTTTTTTTATGTGTTTTTTTAGAAAAGAGAGTGGGAAAGTCTTTATCTTAAATTTTAGGTATAAAAAAACACCCGTTAAGGTGCTGATTTAAAGTGGTGGGTCGTGAAGGATTCGAACCTTCGACCAACGGATTAAAAGTCCGCTGCTCTACCGACTGAGCTAACGACCCACTGGTATGATTTTGAAATGGTGCCCGAAGCCAGACTTGAACTGGCACGCCTCGAAAGGCGAGGGATTTTAAATCCCTTGTGTCTACCGATTCCACCACTCGGGCAAATTGGAGCGGGAAACGAGGCTCGAACTCGCGACCCCGACCTTGGCAAGGTCGTGCTCTACCAACTGAGCTATTCCCGCATTTGCTTGTTGCCAAACAACGGGGCGTATTTTACGGATTTATCTTATTGTGTCAAATAAAATTCGTAAAAAATTTTTTTGATTGGTTAAAAATAATTCAAAAACAAAAGGTGCGATTAAAATAACCGCACCTTTTATTTAAAATTTAGCCAATTCTATAATTCAATGTTATCTAACAAGCTACCTTTTGCTGCTTTCAAGTATTGGAGCATAGACCATACAGTTAAAATCGCCGCCAAGTAGAGCAGTATGATTGCCAATGTTTCCATATAAACGTTATATCGCCAGAGTAATCCACCTAAAGCTAGCATTTGAGAGGTTGTCTTCACTTTTCCCAACCATGAAACGGCCACTTTATTACGTTCACCCAATTCAGCCATCCATTCACGTAAAGCAGAGATAATAATTTCACGTGAAATCATAATAATAGCAGGGATAGTAATCCAGAAAGAATGTTGATATTCCACGATTAACACAAGGGCAGTAATCACCATCACTTTATCAGCTACAGGATCAAGGAAAGCACCGAAGCGAGTTGTTTGTTTTAATTTTCGAGCAAGATAGCCATCAAACCAGTCAGTGACACCAGCTATAAAGAAAATAAGAGTGGTAATAAAAGGCGCTGAAGGGATAGGGAGATAAAACGCCAAAACGAAGAATGGGATTAAAATCACTCGGAGAATCGTCAGGAAAATGGGAACATTATATTTCATAAAAATAACCGCACTTTGGTTAAAGATACGTTCATTTTAAAGGATCTACAAAAATAAAAAAAGCCACTTAATGTGGCTTTTTCTTAAAATTAAAGTTTGTCAGCGTTTTGTTTCAAGTATTTAGCAACACCTTCTGGGCTGTCTTTCATACCTTCTTTGCCTTTTTCCCATTGAGCAGGGCAAACTTCACCGTGTTCTTCGTGGAATTGTAACGCATCTACCATACGTAACATTTCATCGATGTTACGACCTAATGGTAAGTCGTTTACGATTTGGTGACGAACAACGCCGTTTTTGTCGATTAAGAATGAAGCACGTAATGCCACACCTTCTTCTGGGTGTTCGATACCGTATGCTTTAGCGATTTCGTGTTTAACGTCAGCTGCTAATGCATATTTAACTGCACCGATACCGCCGTTTTCAGTTGGGGTATTACGCCATGCATTGTGAGTGAATTCTGAGTCGATAGATACACCAACAACTTCAACACCACGTTTTTTGAATTCTTCATAACGGTGGTCGAATGCGATTAATTCAGATGGGCAAACGAAAGTAAAGTCTAATGGGTAGAAGAATAATACCGCAGCTTTACCATTAACGTGTTTTTTGAAATTGAAGTTGTTAACGATTTCACCATTGCCTAAAACTGCAGAGGAAGTAAAATCTGGAGCTTGACGAGTTACTAATACCATAGTCATAATTCCTATATAAATGTTAATAAAAATTTTGCTAACGCAAAAACTCGGTTAGTATTCTAAAAAAATTAACCACACTTTAACAGCTGTTTTTATCTATTGAATTAATTAATATTGTCTAAGTTACAGGTGAAATATATGTCAGAACATCATACTTTATCAACGACACTGGTTCATGCCGGACGTAAAAAACGTTTTACCCAAGGGGCGGTAAACCCAGTGGTCCAACGTGCCTCTTCTTTAGTGTTTGACACTATTGCTGATAAAAAACATTGTACAAAAAATCGTTACAAGGGAGAGCTTTTCTATGGACGTCGTGGCACGTTAACACACTTTGCACTTCAAGATTTAATGTGTGAAATGGAAGGGGGGGCTGGTTGTTACCTTTATCCTTGTGGTGCCGCAGCGGTAACCAATGCTATTTTATCCTTTGTAGAAACGGGCGATCACGTTTTAATGACAGGTGCTGCTTATGAGCCAACACAAGATTTTTGCAATGTGATTTTGAAAAAAATGCATATTGATACGACCTATTATGATCCCATGATAGGCACGGAGATTGCGAAACTTGTGCAGCCAAACACGAAAGTCTTATTTTTAGAGTCACCAAGTTCTTTAACAATGGAGGTGCCAGATATTCCTGCGATTGTTAAAGCGGTTCGAGCCGTAAGTCCTGAAATCGTCATTATGATCGATAATACATGGGCAGGAGGCGTACTATTCAAAGCGTTAGAACACGGTATTGATATTTCTATTCAAGCTGGGACCAAATATTTAGTGGGGCATTCTGATATTATGATCGGTACCGCAGTGGCTAATGCGCGTACTTGGGATAAATTGCGCGAACATTCCTATTTAATGGGACAAATGGTCGATGCGGATTCTGCTTATACGACAGCACGCGGTATTCGTACCTTAGGTGTGCGATTAAAACAACATCATGAAAGTAGTTTAAAAGTCGCCAAATGGTTAAGTGAACAACCACAAGTGAAAGCAGTTTATCATCCAGCGTTACCAAGCTGTCCAGGTCATGAAAACTTTAAACGTGATTTTACTGGTGCAAGCGGTTTATTTTCTTTTGAATTACATAAACGTTTAAACGATGAAGAGCTTTCTGCCTTTATGGATCATTTTGATCTTTTCGCAATGGCTTATTCTTGGGGTGGGTTTGAATCGCTCATTTTATGTAATCAACCAGAAGAAATTGCGAAAATTCGTCCGAGTATTGAGCGCAAATTAACAGGTTCATTAATTCGTCTGCATATTGGATTTGAAGACACGGATGAATTAATTGCCGATCTTCAAGAAGGCTTTGACCGAATCAAATAAGAAAGAGGGCTGTTTATGTAAACAGCCCTTATTTACTCAATCTTTGAGTTGATTTATCATAGTCAGCATTTTTAGCAACTAGAGAAGAACAATGAAACATATTCATATTTTAGGCATCTGCGGGACCTTTATGGGTGGTGTTGCGATGATTGCCAAACAAATGGGTTATAAAGTAACGGGCTCCGATACCAATGTTTACCCGCCAATGAGCACTTTTTTACAAGAGCAGGGTATTGAAATTATTCCTAATTATGATGTGGCTCAACTTAAGCCTGCACCCGATATGGTGATTGTTGGCAATGCCATGAAACGTGGTAATCCTTGTGTGGAATATGTTTTGGATAATGCGTTGCCTTACACATCAGGTCCACAATGGTTACACGACCATTTATTGCGTAACCGTTGGGTGTTAGCGGTTTCAGGTACACATGGTAAAACCACAACAACGGGCATGTTGACTTGGATTTTAGAACAAAATGGATTAAAACCCGGTTTTCTAATCGGTGGTATTGCGGGGAATTTTGGTACATCTGCTCGTTTAGGGGAAAGCGAGTTCTTCGTGATTGAAGCAGATGAATATGATACGGCGTTCTTTGATAAACGTTCTAAATTTGTACATTACAATCCGAAAACCTTGATCATTAATAACATTAGCTTCGATCATGCTGACATCTTCGATGATCTTCACGCGATCCAGCGTCAATTCCATCATATGATCCGCACCATTCCTTCTACAGGACGCGTTCTTTCTTTTGCAGATGAACAGAGCGTGAAAGAAACCCTCAATATGGGATGTTGGTCAGAACAGCAATTTATCGGTAAAGATAAGGAATGGTTTGCGGAACGTATTACTAATGATTGCTCTGAATTTGCCGTATTCCATCACGGCCAAAAAGTTGCAGAAGTGAAATGGAATATTGTTGGGCAGCACAATATGCACAATGCTTTAATGGCGATTGCGGCGGCTTACCATGCTGGTGTCAAAATTGAAGATGCATGTCAGGCATTAGGCAGCTTTATCAATGCAAAACGTCGTTTAGAAGTGAAGGGGGAAGTAAACGGGATTACGGTTTATGATGACTTCGCTCACCATCCAGAAGCCATTCTTGCGACACTCACTGCGTTGCGTGACAAAGTTGGCGGTGGCGTACGTATTCTTGCCGTATTAGAGCCTTGTTCAAACACCATGAAAATGGGCGTCCATAAAGATGAAATTGCACCCGCACTTGGACGTGCCGATGCCGTATTTATGCTACAACCAGATAATATTCCATGGGATGTGGCTGAAATTGCAGGACAATGTGTTCAACCGGCACATTACACAGGAAGCATTGATAAGTTAGTCGATATGATTGTGGCTGAAGCGAAACCAACGGATCACATTCTTGTGATGTCAAACGGTAGCTTTGGTGGCATTCATCAAAAGATTTTAGATCGATTAAAATAATCTCAATGTAAAGTGCGGTCAAAAATGAGCGTGTTTTTGACCGCACTTTTTATCATCAAAAATAAGGAAATTACATGGCCGATCCACATATTCAATCTCCAATGGATGTTTGGGATAAACTCACCGTCATTATTTATCGCACAGGCTTTGTCATTGCGGCATTTAGCATCTTGGCTTTAACTTGGTATCCTCAACAGGCTCAAATTGCCGTGTTGGTTGCGGCAACTTGTTGTGCATCATCCCTTCATATTTATTTAAAACATTTCCGCTTAACATTCCAATTTGCCACGTGGCTCGCACTCTTATGTGCGCTTTTAGGTTGGCATGAATTAGCGTTAGGTGGTGCATTGGTCACACTTGGCGGTTTATGCTTTAAAGAATACTTCTGTTTTAGAGTACCGCTATTAAATTTACAACCTGCATTTGTCGCCGCACTTTGGTTTGCTTGGGTATTTGAAGGTGGTTGGATTGCCAGAATTTTATCGTTGATCGTCGGTGGATTATTATTGATTCTTGCGGTTCAAAAATGGCGAATGCCATTGCATTTTGATATCGGCGATAAGACAAAGTATCAAATCTAATAAGATTGATAGATAAAGGCATAATGTTTTACGACATGTGTCTTTTATTTCGATTCAATTTTACCTTTATCTAAAAACGAAAAAGCACCGAAATTTCGGTGCTTTGTAATTTGGTTGCGGGGGCCGGATTTGAACCGACGGCCTTCGGGTTATGAGCCCGACGAGCTACCAAGCTGCTCCACCCCGCGTCTGATGGCGCGTAATATACTCGTTTCAAAAATTATTGCAAGATTTAAACTGAATTTGACTTTCCGTTTGTTAAGAAAATAAACAATGTGAATATTAATTAATCATTTTATGAAATAGTGCTAGTCCTAAAAGGGAATTTTTGATAGCGTATGCAACTTTGTATTAGTTAGTTTAATTTAGGAAAATAAGAATGAAATTTCGTCAAAATCTCGCCGTAAAAATTCTCTCTGTGATGGCGGCTGTTTCGGTGCTTGCATCATGTGGATCGGCACCAAGTAAAGTCTCTTCAAAAAATAATTCTAGCTTGCCGCGTACTGCGACAGGCGACGATCCTCAAAAATTCGGAGCAAAGTATAGTGGACGTACTTATCAACAAGCTATTTTAAGTCCAGTAGCCTCCGTGGAGAACAAAAGTGCGGTCGTTAACCAAGGTGATTTTTTAACGCAGTTGACGAATGTTCGAGATTATTCAAATTCATTAACAAATCGCTTTGCGGCGAATTATGGCAAAATCACTAACTGGGTGCTTGCAGGAGCAAATGTAAATGAATTAGCACAATACGGCATTAATCCTCAGATTATGAAAGGTTTTGATGGTTATCAAAACGTGTTGATGACAGGTTATTATTCGCCGGTGATTCATGCACGCCGTACTGCACAAGGTCAATATCAACATCCAATTTATGCGATGCCAAGCTATAAACGTTATAGCCGTGCAGAAATTTATAATGGTGCATTGGCAGGACAAGGCTTAGAGCTCGCTTACAGTGATTCAATGATGGATAACTTCCTATTAGGCGTGCAGGGGAGTGGCTATGTTGATTACGGTGATGGCAATTTAAATTATTTAGCCTATGCTGGCCAAAATGGCTATAAATATCAAGCGGTTGGTCGTTTGTTAGTAGAAGATGGTGAAATTCCAAAAGAAAAAATGTCTATTCAAGCGATTCGTGAATGGGGGAAAGCAAACCCATCTCGAGTACGAGAATTGTTAGAACGTAACCCATCTTATGTTTTCTTTAAAAACGATCCGACAGGTAAAGTGAAAGGTTCTGC
>CAUETL010000059.1:0-10486 GCA_959020685.1 Parahaemophilus parainfluenzae
AAAATGGAATTAGAGAAAATCTGGGTGGCAGATTAAATGTTAAAAGTGCGGTTAGAATTTCGAATGTTTTTTAACCGTACTTTCCTTAATGGTATAATTCACTCCATATAATATTTTTATGTGATACTCCGAAGGTTAGAGTGATGATTAAAGTTATTGTTGGTATATTCCTTGTTTTAGTTATATTTTTAGTTGGAGCGTTGATATCAGGAGATATTATTGTCTTTTTTGCGTGGTGGCTTTTACCAGCTTATGCGGTTCTTCTGATCATCTATTTTGCTTTATATGCGGTTATAGGATTAATAACTGATAAGCCATTAACAACTAAAATAAAACTTCTGTTAATTATTCCAACCATAAGCATTCCTTGGGGGTATACTAAATGGACAGAATATCGAGATGCCCAAAGCGTGCAAGAACAAAAGATACAACGTGAACACGAACTAGTCGAAGCCTTAGAAAATCTTCCTTCCAAGGCAGAAATTGGAGAATATGGCTATACGCTTTATGCCAAAACCGATAACTTAAAAGACGAACATGGTAATCAACCTACTTTTAAATGGGGAAACTTTGAGCTGACTTCTTTCAAAGCTCTCATAAACTATGATCAGGTTGATGTGATAAGTCTAACTCAGCCAAAAGAATTGCCTCATGGCATAAAATGTACACATGAACTAGGCTTTAAAAGAAAAAAGCAAGAGGATGCAGAAAAAGGCTTAACAGCTGAAGAATTTGAGTTTTCTGAATGTAAGGTTGATGAATTCGCCTTAATGCTAAATCAACATCGTATTCAGCTTAAAGATTTTGTGTTCTATTACAATTCTGGCTTCCAATCTATAAAGAGAAAATAACCACCAAACTTGCGGACTTAAATAGCTTACCTAATCCTTATTGGACAGCTAGGCCTCAAGGATACGCTAGAATTGGAGAAGAATGGATTGTCGATGATCTCTTATTGATTTTAAACCAAGAAGGCAAGCCGATGATTCTTATTGGTTCAGCAAAACATCAGACTGGGTTAAACAACACAAAAATCGATCAATGTCTCATTAAATCACCTAAATTCGATGTAATTTTAACAGATCTCCAAAATGAACAAGCAACCTTGCATCTCATCAAACAATTTAGTCATCATTTTTCTGAATCTTGTCCAGAGACGTTCAAAACTTCGCTAACTTACTCCTCTAATCCTCTTGAGAAGATGCAAACCACTAAAGTGGGTGAAATGAAAGGAGATCCAATCTTAAATATTTTCAAGCATTTAGATGATAATGTGGAAGTCACTTGGGCACCTGAATATCCATACTTAGATAAAGTATTGAGCAGCCAAAAATCCTTTTCTTGGGGAGAGGTAAATCTTATCTCATTTGAAAGTACAGAATCTTCAATTTTGGCTAAATTTGCAGATGAGAGTACAAAAATTGGTACTTTCTCCTGTAGTAAAAATAGCAATTCGCGTTTTCTTCATCTTTTGGAACCTGTCGATAACACGCTTGATTACCATAATTTTGCATTAGCTGAGTGTGAAAATATGGATGGTCTATTATGGATTGAAAACGATCCGATTCAAGTTGGTATGGGAAATGTAGAATATGTGGATATATTAAATAAATCACAGCATAAAAATATTTCTGATACAGCGCTATTGGTTTTTACACCATATAATTATCACAAAGCAATGCTAACTCTCAACGGATTTCCATTTTATTTGCAGAAAGCACTAGTCGATCAACAAGGCAAAATAATCACATTAGTGGGAGAAGTCAGACCAACAGAAACCCAAGAAACCATCAGATTAGGGGAATGTGTAAATTATTATTCAGAGTTAAAATTAACGCATTTTTCAGATAAACAAGTGGATATCTCGGTTTTTGACCATGAGAATTGGGAAAGTATGCTTCAAACGAATAAAACACCAATATGTGAATTGAAACAGGTTAGCTACCAAATAGAAATATTTAAATAGCAGAATTATGTAGTAAAAGTGCGAGTTTTTACCGCACTTTTATTAGGAAAAATTATTGTTTTTCTGGGAATAAATAATTTCAGGTGTAGATGATAACTGAAATCTTTGAAACGGAATAGAAGTTCTATTTAGTAGTTTAGATAAAATATTTAATTATTAAATGAGATATTGAGTATTCGATTGGAATAAATAATGGTGCCCGAAGCCAGACTTGAACTGGCACGCCTCGAAAGGCGAGGGATTTTAAATCCCTTGTGTCTACCGATTCCACCACTCGGGCATCGAGTGATTAACTAACTGCGTGGTTATGGAGGCGTGTCCCGGAGTCGAACCGAGCTACATGGATTTGCAATCCAGTGCATAACCGCTTTGCTAACACGCCGTTAGTTTGGAGCGGGAAACGAGGCTCGAACTCGCGACCCCGACCTTGGCAAGGTCGTGCTCTACCAACTGAGCTATTCCCGCATACGCTGTTAGTGCGGTGCATTTTACGGGAATTTGAAATTCTGTCAATCGAAGATCTTAAAAAAAAATTCAAATGTTGAAAAAATCTTCGTTTCGGTTGAAATTACAGCAAAATTTGGCACAAGAATATAATTTTCACAGAGTTTTCAATTTCTACTTTTATCGTGAGTGGCTTTATGACAAAATTGGAGCGTTTTGTTCGCCATTAAATCAAGAAAAGCGCGGTCAAATTTTTGCATGTTTTAGAGGTAAATTATGACACAACAATATTCTATCGATACATTATTAGCCCAAGCGGGAAATCGCAGTGATGAGCGCACTGGTGCGGTTTCTACACCTATTTATCTTTCAACGGCTTATGGCCACCACGGGATTGGTGAAAGTACTGGGTTTGATTATACGCGTACGAAAAACCCAACGCGTAGTGTTTTGGAAGATACCGTAGCAAAATTAGAAAATGGTGATCGTGGTTTTGCCTTTTCCTCCGGCATGGCGGCAATTCAAGTGCTGATGAATTTATTTAAAGGCCCAGATGAATGGATTGTGTCAAGTGATGTATATGGTGGAACCTATCGCTTATTGGATTTTGCCTATAAAAATAACAACAGCGTAAAACCCATTTATGTGAATACTGCTTCTTTAGCTGAAATTGAGGCCGCTATTACATCAAATACAAAAGCAATTTTTATTGAAACCCCATCGAATCCATTAATGGAAGAGTGTGATGTGGCAGAAATTTCAAAATTAGCGAAAAAACACAACTTGTTAATGATTGTAGACAATACTTTCTTAACTCCTGTGCTATCTCGTCCATTAGATTTAGGCGCGGATATTGTAATCCACAGTGGCACAAAATATATTGCAGGTCACAATGATAGTTTAGTTGGCTTGATTATTGCGAAAGGACAAGCGCTTTGTGATCGTATCGCCTATATTCAAAATGGTGCAGGTGCAGTACTTTCGCCATTCGATTCTTGGTTAACCGTGCGTGGAATGAAAACCCTTTCATTACGTATGAAACGCCATCAAGATAATGCGAAGGCGATTGCAGAATTTTTACGCGAACAACCACAAATTGATAGTGTGTTATATCCAAACAAAGGCGGAATGCTATCTTTCCGTTTAAAAGATGAAAATTGGGTAAATACGTTCTTAAAATCGATCAAGTTGATTACCTTTGCAGAAAGCTTAGGCGGTACAGAAAGTTTTATTACCTATCCTGCGACCCAAACCCATATGGATATTCCAGAAGCAGAACGTGTCGCTCGTGGTATTACAAACACATTATTGCGTTTTTCTGTTGGTTTAGAAGATGTAGAAGACATTAAAGCCGATTTATTACAGGCGTTTGCACAACTTAAATAATTAGTTTTTATCAATCGGACTAATCTGTGCAATCCAATATACCTTGTGCTATTATGCACAACATCAATTAACATTAGGTGTTGATTCGTCAGCACTATTCAATAAGGAAACAAAAATGAGCGAAGTATTACATATTAATGATGCAGATTTTGAAACTACTGTTGTGCAATCTGATATTCCAGTATTAGTGGATTTCTGGGCGCCATGGTGTGGTCCTTGCAAAATGATTGCGCCAATTTTAGATGAAATTGCACCTGAATTTGCAGGTAAAGCAAAAATCGTTAAAATCAACGTAGATGACAACCAATTAGTTGCAGGTCAATTTGGTGTACGTAGTATCCCAACTTTACTACTTTTCAAAAATGGCCAACTTGTTGCTACACAAGTGGGTGCATTACCAAAAAATCAATTAGCGGCGTTTATTAATCAACACCTATAATTGAGTTATCAAATATAAAGAGCGGTCAAAAATAGCGATGTTTTTGACCGCTCTTATTTTTTCTCTCGCCAATAAGTAGCAAAACGAGGTTTCCCAGAATTAGTTAATCCTCGATATTTGTAGGTAATCGTGCTACCAATAGGCGGTGGATTTTCGCGCTCACTCAGATTAAATCCTGAACCGATTTTGAATTTTCCACGATGATTTTCACAGGTGAGCGAGCCGAGTATATTCTCAAATTGTCCTTTCCCTTTGTGATGTGCTATCACTGTGCACTCTTCATCATAAGTGCTTTTTAACTTTAAAATTTGTGTACTGCGTTTTCTTTCGTAAGGCGCATTAGGATTACGTAATACAATCCCTTCACCTTTTTTCGCTTCCACTTCATACAAATACTCGAATAAATGTGTTTTATCTCGTATCAGAATTTGCGGAATAATCTTGATATAAGGTGTAGGGTGTTCTTTCAAATAATCTTCTAAGGTTTTGAGACGTTCAAAGAGATTGCCTGATGCATTAGGCACATCAAAAACATAAAGTGTTAATTTTGCCCAATTATCACCTTTAAAGGATTTTGTGATAGAAGCAATTTCTTCAAATTGATTACGTTCACTAAATATCTCACCATCAATGGCAAAAGGCGGAAATTGAGCGGTAAAATAGGTCGGTGCGGGCAAGGGCAGTCCTTGACGACTTAATAATGTTTTGCCATCCCAATAACCTCGTACCCCATCTAATTTTTCTGACATTACCCAACCTTGAACATCTTGGTTTTCATAAGTGTCTAATAGCATTAAATCATGCTCATTCGCCCAGGTTATTTGGCTGAATAGGAGGCAAAGTAATAAGTAAATCGCTCTCATGATGTTTCCTTTTTAAATTTATTGAGTTTAAAAAGTGCGGTCATTTTTTACAGCGTTTTTAATTGAATCTGTGATTCGTATCGCAAAATAATGAGAAGTAAGCTGAAAAATAGAGAGATAAGAAAGAGCGCTAGATTATTTGAAATGAACGCTATACAATGCCAACGCGATTTCGAATTTTAATTTTTAAGGAGAATAAAATGTATTTTGATCAAATTAAAGCTGAGCTTGTGGAAGCACAAGAAGTACTAAATAAGTTTGTTTCAGATGATAACAACATCAAACTCATTGAAAAAGCGGCTAAATTGTTAGCAGAAAGCTTTAAAAATGGCGGAAAAGTATTATCTTGCGGTAATGGTGGTTCTCACTGTGATGCTATGCATTTTGCTGAAGAACTAACTGGTCGTTATCGTGAAAATCGTCTTGGTTATCCTGCAATTGCGATTTCTGATGTAAGTCATTTAAGCTGTGTAAGTAATGACTTTGGTTATGAATATGTATTCTCTCGCTTTGTTGAAGCCGTCGGTAAAGAAGGCGATGTTTTATTCGGATTATCAACATCAGGCAATTCTAAAAATATCTTAAATGCGATTGAAGCGGCGAAAGCAAAAGGTATGAAAGTGATTGCGATGACAGGTAAAGATGGCGGTAAAATGGCTGGTCTAGCAGATGTTGAAATTCGTGTGCCACACTTTGGTTATGCAGATCGTATTCAAGAAATCCACATCAAAGTGATCCATATTTTAATGATGCTAGTTGAATTTGAAATGGCGAAAGAGGCTTAATAGGCGATAAGTGCGGTTTAAAATTCAATAATTTAAAGATCCCAAAAACTTTTTTGGGATTTTTTTACAAAAACACTTGCATAATTAATCATTAAAAAGTAATATTTATTCATTCTTAAAAATCAAGAGAGGATAGCAGTAAACTTAGTATGGCGATTAGTGTTAAAAATTTGAATTTCTTTTATGGTTCATCACAGGCATTGTTTGATATCAATCTTGATGCACAAGAAGGCGATACCGTGGTGTTACTTGGACCAAGTGGTGCAGGAAAAAGTACGTTAATCCGTACATTAAATTTATTAGAAGTACCAACCTCTGGTGAATTACATATTGCGAATAACCACTTTGATTTGTCTCAGGCTAATAATAATCCGAAAGCCATTCGTCAACTGCGTCAAGATGTTGGCATGGTATTTCAACAATATAATCTTTGGCCACATTTAACGGTGATTGAAAACCTGATTGAAGCGCCGAAAAAAGTGTTAGGTATTAGCGAGGAAGAAGCGAAAAAAGATGCATTAGAACTTTTAAAACGTTTACGTTTAGAAGAGCATGCCGATCGTTTCCCCCTTCACTTATCAGGCGGTCAGCAACAACGTGTAGCCATTGCTCGAGCATTAATGATGAAACCGCAAGTGTTGTTGTTTGATGAACCAACGGCAGCGCTAGATCCTGAGATTACAGCTCAAGTTGTTGATATTATTAAAGAACTTCAACAAACAGGCATTACTCAGGTGATTGTAACCCACGAAGTGAATGTGGCACAAAAAGTGGCGACAAAGGTTGTTTATATGGAACAAGGTAAGATTATTGAAATGGGCAGTGCAGATTGCTTTGATAATCCAAAAACCGAACAATTTAAACAATATCTTTCACACTCAGAATAAGGAAACACAACATGAAAAAATTACTTTTAACCGCAATGTTAATGGGCTCAGCTTTTGCTGCGAATGCACAAGAAATCACTTTTGCGATGGAGCCTAGCTACCCGCCATTTGAAACAACGAATGAAAAAGGGGAAATCATCGGTTTTGATGTGGATGTAGCGAATGCAATTTGTAAAGAAATCCAAGCGACTTGTCATTTCAAAAGCCAATCTTTTGATGCATTAATTCCAAGCTTGAAAGCAAAACGTTTTGATGCAGCGATTTCTGCAATGGATATTACTGAAGCGCGAGCAAAACAAGTTTCATTTTCTAATGCGTATTATGACAGCACAGCAAGTTATGTTGCTTTAAAAGGCAAAGCAGATTTGGCTTCAGCAAAAACTATTGGTGTTCAAAACGGAACAACTTTCCAACAATATACTGCAGCAGAAACCAAGCAATATAATGCAAAATCTTATGCAAGCTTACAAGATGCGATCTTAGACTTAAAAAATGGCCGTATTGATATCATCTTCGGTGATACCGCCGTATTGTCTGATATGATTTCTAAAGAGCCTGAAATTCAATTTGTTGGTGAGAAAGTGACTAACAAAAAATATTTCGGTAATGGTTTAGGTATCGCGGTGAATAAATCAAGCAAAGAATTGCTAGAAAGCTTAAATAAAGGTTTAGAAACCGTGAAAGCAAATGGTGAATACCAAAAAATCTATGACAAATGGATGACAAAATAATCTATGTTTTATGATTATCTTACATTAATTGGACATGCAGCCCTAATGACCTTAGGGCTTGCTATTTGCTCGTTAATTGTCGGTTTATTACTCAGTATTATTTTTACCGCCTTAGAAGCGAATAAATATGTATTTATTGCAAAGCCCGCTTCTATTGTGATTGCTTTATTGCGTGGTTTACCGGAAATCTTGGTGGTTCTACTGATTTATTTTGGTTCAACCCAAATAGTCGAAATGCTGACGGGTGAGTATATTGAATTCAGCGCCTTTGGTTGTGGTGTATTTGCATTGTCTTTGATTTTTGCCTCTTATGCTTCACAAACTTTGCGTGGTGCGATTCAAGCTATTCCAAAAGGGCAGTGGGAATCAGGTGCTGCTTTAGGATTAAGCCGTCCTTATACTTTCATCAATTTAATTATGCCACAAGTATGGCGACATGCTTTACCGGGCTTAAGCAATCAATGGTTAGTCTTATTAAAAGATACGGCGTTGGTATCATTAATTGGTGTCGATGATTTAATGCGTCAAGCAGGATACATCAATACCAATACTCATGAGCCTTTCACTTGGTATGGCATTGCAGCCTTGATTTATTTAGTGATTACGTTGATCAGCCAAGCGGGGATTCGCAAATTAGAATTACGTTTCACTCGATTTGAACGGGGAGTCGAATAATGTTTCAAGAGTATTTAGCAGTGATTGCTCAAGGTATTCCGACTAGCCTGTTGCTTACCGTTGTGTCTTTGTTTATTGCCTTTTTCTTAGCGTTAGGGCTAACCTTCTTGCTTTCTATCGGCAATAAATTGGTGAAAAGTGCGGTTAATTTATTCCTTGTTTTATTTACAGGGACCCCGCTTTTAGTGCAATTTTTCTTGATTTATGCAGGCCCTGGCCAATTCCAATGGTTGGTGGACAGCCCATTATGGGGATTATTTTCCAACGCATGGTTCTGTGCAGCGTTAGCTTTGGCTTTGAATAGTGCGGCTTATTCAACCCAATTATTCCACGGAGCAGTAAAAGCGATCTCCAAAGGTCAATGGGAAAGCTGTGCGGCATTAGGACTAAGCCGTATGCAGACTTTAAAAATTCTCATTCCTTATGCGTTAAAACGTGCTCTCCCGTCTTATACCAATGAAATTATCTTGGTATTTAAAGGTACAGCATTAGCTTCTACCATTACGATCATGGATATCATGGGATACGCACGCCAACTTTATGGCACAGAATATGATGCGTTAACTATCTACGGTATTGCAGGCGGTATTTACCTCATCATTACTGGTATAGCCACTTTATTACTCCGTCAGTTAGAAAATAAAGTGTTATCATTCGAACGTATTGATACCGCAAAAGCATAAAGTGCGGTCAAAAATAGAAACAAATCGGGCAGTTTAAAAATTGCCCGATTTTTTATATGATTAAAGAAAATATTTTTATTTATGAGGCAATTATGTCCGAATCATCTTCCCTAAAATTCTACCTCGAACTATTACGTTTAATACCGAAAAACTATTCCATTAGCTCACTAGAACTGCGAGAGAAATTGCTCGCATTAGGCATTGAGCGAGATTTGCGCAGTATTCAGCGTGCATTGAATACGTTATGTGAGCAATTTGAAATTGATTGCAATACCAATGATAAACCTTATAGCTATCGTTGGAAACCCGATGCAAAAGGCTTAGATATGCCAATTTTAAACGAACAACAATCGTTAGTGTTGATGTTGGCAAAGCAATATTTAGCTGGCATTTTACCTGCCAATATAATGCAATCGATGGAAGGATTCTTTAAACAAGCGGATTACAATCTTGCTTATGAACCGCATAAAAAAGGCGCTTCAGAATGGCTCAATAAAGTGGCTATTGCACCAACTAGTCAGCCATTGTTGCCAGCAAAAATTGATCCTGAAATTTTTAAGCAAATTAGTACCGCACTTTATCAAAACCGATTTTTACAAGTGCATTATCGTAGCATTCACGGCAAGGAACATAAGGCTCAAGTTAAGCCGCTTGCCCTTGTTCAGCAAGGTCCTAGCAGTTATGTGGTGGCAGAATATGAACATGGTGATATTTTACATTTAGCCTTGCATCGTTTACTTGAAGTGAATGTCAGTACAATGCAATTTGAACGCCCGAAATTTAATCTAAAAGCTTATGTTGAAAGCCAAAACTTTGGTTTTAGTTCAGGTAAGAAAATACGTTTAACTTTCCGTATTGATAAACAAACGGGAGGCTTTTTGACAGAAACCCCGCTTTCAGCCTATCAAAGTGTAAACGATTGTGGTGATGAATATGAAATTTCAGCCACCGTGATTGAGAGCGCCATGCTGGAATGGTGGATAGCCCATTTTGGTGAAGATTACCAAGAAATTGACCGCACTTATTTAGACGAAAATGCCTAACGACATAAACTGTCGCTTCATCTTTTATCATTAAGCCATCAACAGAGAGGGCATTAAAATGAAGAAAATTGTTTATATTGATATGGATAATGTGATGGTTGATTTCCCGTCTGGTATTGCAAAATTAGATGAGAAAACCAAGCAAGAGTATGAAGGTCGATATGATGAAGTCGAGGGCATTTTTAGCTTAATGGAGCCGATGCCAAACGCCATTTCTGCCGTTCATAAATTGATGAAAAAATATCATATCTACGCACTTTCTACCGCTCCTTGGCATAATCCATCAGCTTGGAGCGATAAAGTAAAATGGATTCAGCGTTATTTCGGCGAAGAAAAAGGCTCGGCATTATACAAGCGGTTAATTTTATCTCACCATAAAAACCTGAACCAAGGCGATTATTTAATTGATGATCGCACTAAAAATGGGGCAGATAAATTCGAAGGCAAACACTTACATTTTGGTACTGAACAATTTGCTAACTGGAACTGTGTACTATCTTACTTAGATTGTGGTCCTTTTACGCCAAGTGATATTTTGCAAGATTGTTTAAAAAAATCAGCCGCACTTGTACAAGTTGAAAATG
>CAUETL010000060.1:0-10322 GCA_959020685.1 Parahaemophilus parainfluenzae
ATACTTGGGCGAGTAAATTAGGTCAATTTGATATTGAAGAAGCCTCATTCTATGGTGGTATGGCACCACCAAACTGCTTACATCGTTACGAGCTTATTGTGTATGCGCTCGATACCAAACTTAACCTTAAACCAGGATTCCGTTTCAATGATCTACATTTTGCGATGCAAGGGCATATTCTAGATCAAGCTGTGGTGATGGGCACTTATGATGTTTAATCATTTATAGTTCATCCTAAAAACACCATAAAAAATGACCGCACTTCAACAAAGTGCGGTCATTTCTCTTAGGATTTTATAACGTGATTTTATTTGATGAATCTTTCACTAATTTCGCGTGGGCTTTTTTCTGTTCTTTCATCTTATTGCTCGTTTCACGGCGTTGAGTAGAAAGTTCCGCATTGCGAATGTTGTAATCATCTACACGACCTTCATAGTCATCACGCATATTTTCAATAATTGCACGAACATCTTCAATACTCATATCATCACGAATATATTGATTTAAGTTATCTAATAATAAGACACGTTTTTGGTTATCACGAATTTTGCGGTTGTTGTCTTCAATGTCGCGCTTAAGTTTATTTTTTAAACGATATAAACGCACATACTCTAATACTTCTTGGAAGGATTTATTTACATTTCCCATGATCGACTCTCTCAAAGTTAAAAATAAACTTCGAGTAATGTAGCCTTTTTTTTCGTCCCCGTCAAAAGCTTAAATTTAAATTGATGGATTAGATCAAAAAACTGTTTGATTTAGTTGATTATCCTATTCGGTAGTGGTAAAAATGAAGAATCTATTCAAAATAAAATAAGGAAACACAATGTCAAGAGTCTTTAATTTTAGTGCTGGTCCAGCGATGATTTTCCCTGAGGTACTACACAAAGCACAATCTGAGCTAACTAACTGGCTTGGTCAAGGTGTGTCTGTGATGGAAGTCAGCCACCGTGGCAAATATTTTATGGAATTGATTACTCAAGCAGAAAAAGATCTACGCGAAGTGTATAACATTCCAGATAACTATCGTGTGTTATTCCTACAAGGTGGCGCACGTGGTCAATTTGCAGCCTTACCGATGAACTTAATTGGTGAGAAAGGCAAAGCACTTTACTTAAATAGCGGTCACTGGTCTGCAACTGCAGCGAAAGAAGCGCGTAACTTTGCTGAAATTGATGAAATTACTATTGTAGAAAATGGTGATCATACACGCATCACCAACCTTGATTTCAGTGACATTGCGGAACAATACGATTACGTTCACTATTGTCCAAATGAAACTATCAGCGGTGTGGAAATTTTTGATGTACCGAATGTGGGCAATGCGGTACTTGTAGCAGATATGTCATCTAATGTGCTCTCTCGCGAAATTGATATTAGCAAATTTGGTGTCATTTACGCCGGTGCACAAAAAAATCTTGGTCCAGCAGGGATTACACTCGTAATTATTCGCGATGATTTAATTGGTCATGCTCGCCAAGCGACACCATCAATTTGGAATTACGCCACACAACGTGATGCTGACTCCATGATCAATACCCCACCAACCTTTGCTTGGTATCTCTGTTCATTAGTTTTCAAACACATTCAAGCGATTGGCGGCTTAAAAGAAATTGCAAAACGTAACGCAGTGAAAGCGCAAACCCTTTATGACTACATTGATAGCAGCAAACTCTATCGTAACGTAGTGGCTAAAGAAAACCGTTCAACCATGAATGTGACATTCGTAACCGGTAACCCTGAGCTTGATGCTAAATTTGTCGCAGAGTCTACAACTGCAGGTCTTCAAGCCTTAAAAGGTCACAAAGTGCTAGGTGGTATGCGCGCCTCTATCTATAACGCGATGCCATTAGAAGGCGTACAAGCACTCATTGAATTCATGAAAAAATTTGAAGCTGAAAATAGCTAATTATCTGATTTATTAAACTCAACGTGCGGGCTGAAAGGCCCGCTCGTTTTTATAAGGAAAGCATATGCAATACATCAACGTCGCCAATCAAGGCGTGAAATCTCTTTCACCTTACCAAGCCGGAAAACCAATCGAAGAACTCGAACGTGAATTAGGTATTACTAATATTGTTAAACTTGCTTCAAATGAAAACCCTTTCGGTTT
Source organism: Parahaemophilus parainfluenzae (assembly GCA_959020685.1). Classification (GTDB taxonomy): domain Bacteria; phylum Pseudomonadota; class Gammaproteobacteria; order Enterobacterales; family Pasteurellaceae; genus Haemophilus_D; species Haemophilus_D parainfluenzae_T. The sequence continues at coordinate 2,114 of CAUETL010000060.1, forward strand.
TCCTGAAAGTGCGAAAAAAGCCATTCAAGCCCAACTTGATCATCTAACTCGCTATCCTGATGCGAATGGTTTTGAACTTAAAGCGGCTATTGCGAAAAAATTTGGTGTGCAACCAAACCAAATCACCCTTGGCAATGGTTCTAACGATTTATTAGAGCTCTTTGCTCATACCTTTGCGGGTGAGCATGATGAAGTGATTTATTCACAATATGCTTTTATTGTTTACCCTTTAGTGACGAAAGCTATTAATGCTGTCGCAAAAGAAATTCCCGCTAAGAATTGGGGACATGATTTAAACGGATTTTTGACCGCACTTTCAGATAAAACCAAGCTGATTTTTATTGCTAATCCAAACAACCCAACAGGGAATTTCTTAACGGAAGCAGAATTGGATGCTTTCTTGACCAAAGTACCTGAAAATGTGATTGTGGTATTAGATGAGGCTTATACCGAATTTACTCATCCAAGCGAACGCGTTAATTCTTTTGCATTACTAGATAAATACCCTAACCTTATCGTTTCACGCTCGTTATCAAAAGCTTATGGGTTGGCGGGGTTACGTATTGGCTACGCAGTCTCTAATCCTGAAATCGCAGACTTATTAAACCGTGTTCGTCAACCGTTTAACTGTAATAGTCTTGCTTTGACTAGTGCAATTGCAGTGATGAACGATGATGCCTTTGTCGAAAAAGTGGCTGAGAACAACCGCCAAGAAATGAAACGTTATGAGGCCTTCTGCCAACAATATGGATTAGACTTTATTCCGTCTAAAGGTAATTTTATTACCATTGATTTTAAACAGCCTGCAGCATCAATTTATGATGCATTATTACGTGAAGGCGTCATTGTTCGCCCAATTGCAGGCTATGGCATGCCAAATCACTTACGTATCAGTATTGGCTTACCACAAGAAAATGACAAGTTTTTTACTGCACTTAAAAAAGTGCTTAATTTAGGAAATGAAAAATAGGAGCATTTATGACTCAAGTAACAATGATGGGTAATCCCATTGAAGTAAGCGGCAACTTTCCCAAAAAAGGAGAGAAAGTGACCGCACTTACGCTCACCAATAAAGAACTCGCTGACGTCACGCTTGATACTTATGCAGGAAAACGCAAAGTTTTAAATATTTTCCCAAGTATTGATACAGGTGTATGTGCAACTTCTGTTCGCAAATTTAATCAACAAGCAGCTAATTTAAAAAATGCTGTGGTACTTTGCATTTCAGCTGATTTGCCTTTTGCACAAGCACGATTCTGCGGTGCGGAAGGTATTGAGAACGTAGAAACGCTTTCTACTTTTCGTCATAAAGAGGTCCATGAAAACTTAGGGGTAAACATCACAACTGGTCCAATCACGGGTTTGACTGCTCGTTCAGTGATTGTCTTAGATGAAAACAATAACGTGTTACATAGTGAATTGGTGTCTGAAATTAAAGATGAGCCAAATTATGAAGCTGCGCTAGCCGCACTATAATGAATAAGGCGCTTTTTTCATAGAAAGCGCCTTTTTATTTATTCAGGGAAAATCTCATTCAATATCAATGCAATCCCATCATCATTATGCGAAGCGGTGACACGATTAGCAGCTTGTTTAATTTCATCCGGTGCATTGCCCATTGCTACGCCTAATCCCACGCTTTCTAGCATATCTAAATCGTTAAAGTTATCACCGAAAGCAACACATTCCTCCATCTTCACATGAAAGTAATCTTCGAGAAAACGTACTGCATTACCTTTTGTCGCGGATTTATGCATCACTTCAAGGAAATTCGCATGAGAACGGCAAATACTTAAATGCGGGAATTTCTCTTTCAAGATTTGCTCAATAGCAATCACTTCATCTGTTTCACCAATGATTTGAATTTTATGTGGAGAATAGACTGCACTTTCATCATAAGGATCAATCTGAATGCCTGTCACGCTACGTTCATAAATCACCCATTTATTATCCAAATCGCGAGCGACGCAATCATCATAGGTATAATAATTGACACCTAGTGCAGGATAGTCTGCTAATACTTGATTAATGGCTTGAATATCAGCAGGATCAATTTGTACCGAATAAATAGGCGTAGCGTTTTTATCTAAAATCAAGGCACCACTGAATGCCACAATGATATTGTAATTTTCAATAAGTTTCGCATAAGGCCAAATACCCAGCGGCGAACGCGCAGAGATTGGTGTAAATGGGATACCTTGTTTTGTAATGCGTTGAAGTGCATCTAAGGTTTTAGGCGAAATTCGATGATCGGAAGTTAATAAAGTACCATCAAAATCGCTGAATACGGCTTTATACATAATTGCTCCAAATCGTCATTATTTTTCGGAAAGATAAGGGTCAGCAAAGCCCAAACCCTGCATAATTTCAGTTTCTAAACTTTCCATTTCTTCTGCTTCATCATCTTCAATATGATCGTAACCAAGTAAATGTAAGCTACCATGCACTATCATATGCGCCCAATGCGCCATTAAAGGCTTTTCTTGCTCGATAGCTTCGCGTTCTACTACCTGGCGACAAATCACCAAATCACCCAACAGCGGTAATTCCACTTCGTCAGGACATTCAAAAGGGAAAGACAACACATTGGTTGGACGATCTTTACCACGATAAGTCAAATTCAAGTCATGACTTTCCGCTTCATCCACAATACGTACTGTCATTTCAACATTATCACTTTCTGGTTGAACTGCAGCGGTTGCCCATTGCAGAATTTGTGCTTCTGATGGCAAGCCTTCTGTATTTTCACAGGCCAGTTGCAAATCGATAATCATATTGCCCATGTTATTCTCCTAAATTCGTTTCATTTTCTGACCGCACTTTTTGTTCACGTTCAGCTCGACGCTGCGCTGCGATTTCTTGGCGACGAATTTCATCTTGAGCTTCCCATTCTTCGTAAGCTTGCACCACTTTTGCCACCACAGGATGTCGCACAATATCTTTACTCTCAAAGTAGTTAAAGCTCAATTCCGACACTTTGCTTAATACTTCCATGGCGTGGCGTAAACCCGATTTTGTGCTGCGCGGTAAATCGATTTGAGTCACATCCCCTGTAATCACGGCTTTAGAATTAAAACCAATACGGGTCAAAAACATTTTCATTTGTTCGACCGTCGTATTTTGGCTTTCATCTAAAATAATAAAGCTGTCATTAAGTGTTCGCCCACGCATATAAGCCAATGGTGCGATTTCAATCACATTACGCTCCATCAATTTTTGTACGCGTTCAAAGCCAAGCATTTCAAATAACGCATCATAAAGTGGTCGCAAATAAGGTTCAATTTTTTGGCCTAAATCACCCGGCAGGAAACCTAATTTTTCGCCCGCTTCCACCGCAGGACGAGTCAGTAAAATACGACGAATTTCTTGGCGTTCTAATGCTTCAACTGCCGCTGCTACGGCTAAAAAGGTTTTCCCCGTTCCAGCAGGTCCAATCCCAAAACTAATATCGTGCGTAAGAATATTGTGTAAATACTGAATTTGATTTTCACCACGCGGTTTAATCAAACCTCGCTTGGTTTTAATTGTGGTGCTATAAACGTGATTTTCACTGCGTGACTCACTGCCTTCTTGCGATAACATTCTGCTCTCTTGCAAGGCAATATGCACATCTTCTAAATCAAGCTCTTTCACTTTCCCTTTAATTGGTGCAGTCTCCACATATAATGTTTGGATTAATTTAGCCGCACGATCAATTAATTGCTCATGGTAAGATTTAGGATTTTCATCATTTGATTTCACGGTAAAAGTGAAATTATTGCGGGAAATATTGAGGTTAAATTCTTTTTCAATCAGTTTGATATTTTCATCAAATGCACCACAAAGGGATTGCAGACGATCATTTTCTTGAGGTTCTAAGGTAAAAGTTGTCATTAAATTTCATTTTAGAATTGTGAATACTATCTCCATTTTAGCCTAATTACGATGAATGTAAAACGGGCTTCACCAACTGATGAAGCCCGATAACCAAATTAAGGCAATTCAGGGAAAAGCATCTTAATCACATTCATTGTCAATCGTCGAGATTGTCCACTAAATGGGAAAATATGCATCATCATCATAGGATTAAAGTTTGCCTCAATCACACCCCACGAACGCAAACTCGGTTCTGCCGGCTGTTTCAAATCAGGAATAATTAAATCTACGCCACAAACTGCCGCCCCCATTGCCTTGCTAATCCCTACCGCAATTTCTTTGTAACTGGCATGCATTTCATCCGTCATATCAATAGAATCGCCACCTGTACTAATATTGGAATTCGCACGTAATTGAACAAGTTGATCTTTTGCAGGAATAGAATCCACGGTTAATCCTTGCTCCTTAAGCTGCAACTGCTCAATATCCCCCAATGCTATTTTTTTCAATGGCGTACGACTGCCATCGCCCCGTAAAGGATGATCATTTTTAGCGGCAACTAATTCAGCAACAGTATGTACACCATCTCCAATGACATTTGCTGGAACACGTAATAAGACGGCTAACGTTTGATCCCCCAGTACAAAAAAGCGATATTCAGTGCCAAGTAGATAATCTTCAACCATGATCTCTTTATCTTCACGGAAAGCAATCTCTACTGCTTTTGCAAAATCATCTCTATCCGTTACACCTTGTTGGAAAATACTGATCCCTAAACCAAAATTCGTTGATTTTGGCTTAATCACGACAGCTCGATTCTCAAAAAGTGGGAAATTTTCGACCGCACTTTTCACATCGGTAAACTCGATGCTTTGCGGTACATTAAATCCGGCTTTCGCTAACACTTTCTTCGTCACCACTTTATTTTCCATAATGAGTGGAGAAATATAGCTATCGTGAGAAGTCATATTACCGTTTTTCACATATTCCAAATGATCGCCAAATTGAAGACTGATAAATTGATCACGTTCATCTAAAATCTCAATCTTTAGCCCTTTTTGGATTGCATCAAACAATAACGCTTGTGTGGACAGTTCCATATTATCAAACGCAGTTAATGCATAAAAACGTTCAAAGGCTTTTGCTTTATTAGATTGCGCAATATCGGCCCCTAATTGTTGGTAACTACCGACCTGTTCAATTGCCGCAACCACTTTTGCACAAAGCGTTTGGCTTGGATCCGCAAATTGTCCTAATTTATCTTTAACAATCGTTTTAATCTCATCACTCACATTAAGTTGCTCAAGCATTTTGAGCATTTCAAGGAGGACTAATTCACCTTCTACCGCATAAACACTTTGCTGTCTTGGATCTTCCCATGCCACTTCAGCAAGACGTGCTTTGCCTAATTTTATACCTTCTTGATCAGCGGTATCATCAAGCCATGCCATTAACAAAATAAAATAATGAATGAATTTCGCATCTGCAAGTTCCATTCCATAAGGTGCAAACGGATTGAGATCAAACAAACGAAATTCTAAATATTGAATTCCTTTTTCAAGTAAATCGCGCGCTTTTTTAGCGCCACGCAAACGTACGCTTGAGTAAAACTCTTTTTCCGCAATCAAATCACCCGATTTCACCCAGTGTTCTAACGTCTCAACATACTCTTGCAAACTGTCATAAGAAACGTGGATCTTCGGATCATTCACATAACCATATTTCCCTGAACGTAAACTCCGCACATATTGATGCGATTTAAGTGGTGAATTACCGCTGAAATATTTTTCCTCTACCGTCGGTGTCGCAGAAAACAGATAAAGCAGAATCCATTGATAGCGTAAGAAGTTTTTGGCTATTTTTAGGTAAAAATCATTTTGAAAATCAACCGCACTTTGTGTTTCATTTTGCGCATGAAATAAAGCATCAATAAACTTAGGGTCAATTTGAAAATTGTAATGAATACCACTGACCATTTGCTTATATTTACCGTAAGACTGGACTAAATGCTCACGATAAGCCACATCTTCCTGATTATCTAATTGTGCAACCTTAATGTGTTCTTCTGGCGGTAATCCTGCAGGCATACTAAAAGGAAAAATAAATTCATCCTCCGGTAAAGTTCGCAAAGTCACTTCATGAATGGCTGAAAGCCAACGTAGTGTATCCTCTAACTTTTTCATAGGGGGAGTCACCAATTCCAACTGACTTTCTGCAAAATCAGTTTGAATATAAGGGTGAAAACGACGATTACCAAAGGCTTTAGGGTGCAATGATGTAACTATTGAACCATCTGCATATACCCGTTGACTTTCCTTTTCAATCCCAAACGACCCTTGCTGGAATAAGAGCTCTAAATGATGTTGTTTAATGATTTGCTGAATATTCATATCCGTCCTTATTAGAAATTTCTACTAGACATTATGGAGAAAAATCAACATAGGACGAAGTAAAAAAATAGAATGGGATATGAAATTTTGATATAAGAGAAAAACATCTGAGAATTATTTGCATTATCTCTTTTAAATATATTAGAATGGGATGAATTTTATTTTCAGAAAATGGGCGATTTGCCCGATAACATAAAGGAGTTTTCATGAAAATTAAGCACTTCCAAATTGCCGCACTAACCGGCTTAATGGCGTTTGCAGGCTTCGCTTCTGCAGATATTACTGTTTACAATGGACAGCACAAAGAAGGTTCTCAAGCTGTTGCTGATGCATTTACAAAAGCAACGGGCATTAAAGTGACCTTAAACAGTGCTAAAAGTGATCAACTTGCAGGTCAATTAAAAGAAGAGGGCGATAAAACCCCTGCTGACGTATTCTTTTCTGAACAAACTGCACCTTTCGCTGCCCTGTCTGATGCAGGCTTATTAGAACCGCTTTCTGCAGATACTATTAAACAAACTGCACACAAGGGCGTTCCTCTTGCACCGAAAAAAGACTGGGTCGCATTAAGCGGTCGTTCTCGTGTTGTGGTTTACGATCACACTAAATTATCTGAAAAAGACATGGAAAAATCCGTGTTAGATTATGCAACACCAAAATGGAAAGATAAAATTGGTTACGTTCCAACTTCAGGCGCATTCTTAGAGCAAGTTGTTGCGATTACCAAATTAAAAGGTAAAGATGCCGCTCTTAAATGGTTAAAAGGCTTAAAAGAAAACGGTAAACTTTATGCGAAAAACAGCGTTGCTCTTCAAGCGGTTGAAAATGGTGAAGTACCAGCAGCGTTAATCAACAACTATTACTGGTATACACTTGCAAAAGAAAAAGGTGCTGATAACCTCAAAACACGTCTTTACTTCATTCGTCATCAAGATCCAGGTGCATTAGTGACCTATTCTGGTGCAGCGGTATTAAAAGGTTCTAAAAATAAAGAAGAAGCGAAAAAATTCGTTGATTTCTTAGCAAGTAAAGAAGGACAACAAGCGTTTGTTTCAGTACGTGCAGAATACCCACTTCGTACCGATGTGGTTTCTCCATTTAACATGGAACCTTATGCGAAATTAGAAGCGCCTGTTGTTTCGGCAACCACTGCTGAAGACAAAGACAACGCCAATAAACTTATTGAAGAAGCTGGTTTGAAATAAGTTTAATTTGCTATGCAATATAGGGCGTGTAATACACGCCCTTCTGTTATTTACTCTACACTAATATTTTCAAAGGATTTTTCTGTGTCTAATCGCCCACCTCGCTGGCTTATAGCCTTAATCGTGCTGATTAGTTTGCCATTATTACTCCCTTTTTTATATGTTATTGAGCGTGCTGCAGATGTCGGATTGGCTCGCAGCATTGAATTACTTTGGCGCCCAAGAATGTGGGAATTGCTCAGTAATACCCTACTTTTAATGGTATTTGTCACACTTTTTGCCATTATTCTCGGCACACTATGTGCGTTTTTATTAGAACGTTATCGCTTTTGGGGAAAAGGCTTTTTCCAAGTAGCCATGACGCTCCCTCTTTGTATTCCGGCTTTTGTCAGTTGTTTTACGTGGATCAGTCTTACCTTCAGAGTGGAAGGCTTCTGGGGAACCATCGGCATTATGACGCTGAGTTCTTTCCCGCTTGCTTATCTCCCTGTCGCGGCGACCTTAAAAAGACTCGACCGCTCTTTAGAAGAAGTGAGCCTTTCATTAGCTAAAAGCCATGCTTACACATTTTGGCATGCGATTTTTCCACAACTCAAACCCGCCATCGGTAGCAGCGTATTATTAATTGCGCTTCATATGTTGGTAGACTTTGGCGCCGTGTCTATTTTAAATTATCAAACCTTCACTACGGCAATCTTCCAAGAATATGAAATGGCCTTTAATAACAACACTGCCGCCTTACTCTCTGGCGTGTTAATG
>CAUETL010000061.1:0-10275 GCA_959020685.1 Parahaemophilus parainfluenzae
ATTAAAACGCTCATAAATACGCGTTTTCATTTCTTGCCCAAAACCACCACGCGTAAGAATACCACTACTAATAAACAACGGGTAAAGGCGTAAACCACATAACCAACCACATAATAATTTCGAAACAGAACAGCCTAATTCTTTATCGTTCTTTAAGATAAACTTAAACAAATGCAAGGTTGGAGAAATTTTTTCAGTAGGGCTACTACGTAATAATTGACACAGCCCTTCCACAAGACCAAAGGCATCATTTTCCTCGACTTTATTACGCAAAAATTGCGGTAAAGTATCCGGTTTTATCATGCTTTCCTCCTTCAATCGTTTATATTCAAAGGGCAATATTATACAGATCTATTAGAAAAAATAAAAATGAGAGGAAAAGTGCGGTCAATTTTGAAAGGATTTTAAAAGAAAAGGCGTATGTTTCCATACGCCTTTAGATTAATATTATTTCTCTTTCTTCAGCAAGAAAATGCCTTGTTCAGAGAAGTTCACATAAGCTTGTTTCAGATTAGCATTGAAGTCTTCAGGTTTGGTGTTAATGAGCAATTCTTTGCCAGCCCAAATCGCCACCACTTCCCAATGGTTACCCATATAGACCGCACTCTTAATTTCACATTGTTGTGCTGCCTCGCCTTCTGCTTTTAAGTAAATCGCTTCAGGACGTACGCCCACTAAGCATTCGCCATCTGGTAAATTAAATTGTGCCGCATTACTTAATGGCAATCTGTAGCCATTCACGTCAATGGTGTTATTTTCCAATTTACCTTCAAAGATGCTCGATTCGCCCATGAAGTTTGCAAGGAATAAAGAGTTTGGACGCAAATAAAGCTCTTTGGCTGGGGCTTTTTGCATGATTTTACCTTTATTCATGACGATAACTTCATCGGACACCGCAAATGCTTCGGTCTGGTCGTGGGTCACATAAAGTGAGGTAATACCTAAGCTTTGTTGTAATTCACGGATTTTTTCACGCATAGAACGACGTAAGTTTGCATCCAAGTTACTTAATGGTTCATCAAAAAGTAAGACTTTTGGTTTTAATACTAACGCACGTGCTAATGCCACACGTTGTTGTTGACCACCCGAAATTTGATCCACAAAACGATCTTCAAAGCCCGCTAAGTCAACCAACTCTAACGCTTCTTTTACACGTTTAGCGCGCTCTTCTTTGCTCACGCCTTGCATACGCAAACCATAACCTACGTTATCACCGATACTCATATGCGGGAACAATGCGTAAGACTGGAATACGATACAAATATCACGATTTTGAATAGAGGATTTGGTTACATCTTCACCATCGATAAAAATCTGACCTGAAGTTGGATTTTCTAAGCCTGCTACTAAACGTAACACGGTGGTTTTACCGCAACCAGATGGCCCTAATAAGGTCACCATGGTGCCACGTTTAATGGTTAAATCTAAATTATCAATGACTGTGGATTTACCAAAAGATTTAGTGATATTTTTTAATACTAAGAAATCATTATTACTCATAATATTTACCTACAACTTAACGAGTTAATTCATTTTTTTCGCTTTAGAACGGGAAATTCGGGTATCACCCACAATCCAGTCAAAGAATAAAATAATGGCCATCATCACGATGATTAAAATCGAACCGTATGCGATAGCAACACCATATTCACCGTCTTCTACACGGTTTAAAATATAGGCTGTTGCCACACGTGTATCAGCGGTGACTAAGAAGATAATCGCACTCACGGTAGTCATCGCACGAACGAAGCTGGTGACCAATGCAGAAAGTAAAGCTGGTTTTAACAATGGTAAAACGATAAACCACAAGGTTTTCCATGAGCTACCTTTTAAAGAAAGAGATGCTTCATCGAGTGATTTATCTAATTGACCAAGACCTGCTATCGCTGCACGCATACCGATTGGTAAATCACGCATCACCATTGAAATGATCACGATAATGCTGGTACCTGTAATGTAAAGTGGCGCATTGTTAAAGGCTAAAATATAAGATACCCCTGCTACTGTTCCTGGTACGGCGAAGCAAAGCATAGTTAAGAACTCAAGGGATTTTTTACCTTGGAAATCTTTACGCACCACAATATACGCAATTAATAAACCAAAAAGTGCGGTCAACGGTGCGGCAATTCCTGCGTAAATTAAGGTATTAATCAATGATGGCCATGCCCCATCGCTTAAGCCTTGTCCGAATAACATCGCATAGTTTTTCAAGGTTAAGGTGTAATCCACGCCCCAGTTAACAGTGAAACTACCGTAGAAAATACTGCCGTATAACGCTAAGTTAAAGAGTACCCAGAAACCAAGCATACCAATGATGGTATATTTCAAGCCGGTTGGTAAATCTTGCACGTCACCACGATAGGATTTGCCTGAAACAGTTACATAAGAGCGGTTACCAATCCAAATATATTGGATGATAAATACAGCTAATGAGAAGATTAAAAGCATCGAACCTAAGGTACTTGCTGAAGCATAATCTAATTGTGAGCCCGCAATATAGAAGTAGATTTGTGTCGCGATGACGTCAAAGCTACCGCCCAATACTAACGGGTTACTAAAGTCCGCTAAGGATTGGATAAACACGATTAAGAATGAGTTTGCCAATGCCGGACGTAGTAATGGAAAAATGATATTGAAGAATGTTTGGTAACGATTTGCACGTAAAGTGTAAGACGCTTCTTCAATTGATGGATGAACCGATTTTAATGCTCCATCTAAAATCATGAATGAAATCGGTGCAAATGCAAGAATCTGCGCAATAGCAATCCCGTTAAAACCATATAACCAGTTGTGGTTCTCAAATCCAAATGTTGAAGCTAAGAACTCCGTCACATAACCAGAACGACCAAGCATTAATGTTACCCCTAAGCCCACAACGAACGGAGGTGTAACGATTGGTAAAATCGAGAAAATTTTACCAATGAATGCTGTTCTACGTGCAATACGGGTGGTATAAAGAGCAAATGCTAAACCGAAAATCGTTGATACAATGCCGACAAAGCCTGATAAGAATAACGAGTTACTAATCACACGTACAATGTAGCTTTGAGTCAAAATTCGCATCACTTGTTGTGGTGCAAAAGTATCACCGTCATAGAACATGGACACAAAGATCGCCAATGTTGGGTAAACGATGAAGAAGAAAATTAATAAGATAATGCAAAGTAAAGAAGCGATAATAAATTTATCCCCTTGCATCACTTTTAATTTTGCGAAAGAAAATGTCGCCAATGTGGTTAAACTCGCGATTAATACAATCACTGAATAACCCATGCTGACTTTACAAATTGTAGCACTGACAAAGATAAATAATGTCGCTGCAGCAATAAGATACAGCTCTGCTTTCGCTTGTGTATCCTTCGGTAATTTAAGAAGCGGCATCAATCCGTATAAAATAACCGGTAAAAACCATAATGCCGTAATATTTAACGAAGACCACCCCATTGCACCTAAATATTCATCGCTTGTGCTTTCAAACAAGCCATAATCTAAAGCGTGGGAAGGCAGAAGAAGAAATGCAATCACTGCAAGAATTATCCAAAAGTTAGCAGATTGAATAATAGGAAGTTTATTTGCGTTCATACAACCTCGCATAAAAGAAAAAAGCGAAATAATATAATAGCTATTATTTCGCTATGTATACATCATTATTTTGCTAATTTAACATCATCAACCCATTTTGTGATCAAACGTTTACGTAAATCACTTGAGCCGTATTTGTCAAAATCATAATTAATTAAATTGATGGATTTAAAATCGAGCGCATAAGGCGATTGTTCAGCGGTACTATTGGTTAAAATAGAATACGCTTCCCCTTTTTTCCAGGTTAACTCTTGCGCTTCTTTTGATAATGCCCAATCCACAAATAATTTCGCATTTTCAAGGTTTCTTGCCCCTTTAATAATGCTCACACCACCAATTTCATAGCCTGTACCTTCGCAAGGAACAACTAATTCAACTGGTGCGCCTTTTGCTTTCTCTAAAGAATATTCATGTAAAAAACCAATCCCAATTGCCGTTTCACCACGTGCTGTATTGCGGGTTGCTGTGTTACCGGATTTGGTATATTGGGAAACGTTCTTATTGAGTTCTTTGAGATATTTGAATGCTTCATCCTCGCCCCAAAGTTGGATATAGGTGGCTAATTGTGTATAACCTGTTCCTGAACTTTGTGGATCGGCTGCTTGGATCTCATTACGATACGCAGGATCGGCTAGATCTTTCCAACATTTTGGTGTCGGTAAATTAAGCTTTTTCAAACGTTCAGGGTTAATCCCAAAACCTAATACACCGAGATAAATCGCTGAAGAATAGTTGCCTTTAATTTTAGCTGGGTCTCTAAACTGTTCAGGAATTTGTGCAAGATTTGGCGACTTATACGCTTCAAGTAAGCCCATCTCACCCGCTTGAGAATGAGGATCAAGCGTACCGCCATACCACACATCCCCTTGAGGGTTATCTTTTTCAGCATCAATTTTGGCTAAAATTGTGCCTGTACCACCTCGGATAAAACTGGTTTTGATACCATATTTTTTCTCAAAAGCCATGGTTTCTTGCTCGCACATCGTATTTTGTGCACTACAATACACCACTAAACGACCTTCTGCAGCAGATGCGTGAGAACTTAGCAACACGCCACCAAATACAACACCAGAAAGTGCTAAAGCAACGTTAGACATTTTCATTGGTTCACTCCTGTGTTTATAAAATAAGATGAGCTGATACGCTCATCGTAGAAACCCACCTAAAAACCTATCTAGTGGGGCTAAAATGGCAAAAGTGCGGTCAAAAAATCTCATGTTTTTCATCCGCACTTTAAACACTATTTCGCTAATTTAACGTCTTGAACCCATTTTTCAATTAAGGCTTTGCGTTGTTCGGCTGCACCGTATTTTTCAAAGTCATAATTGATGAGGTTAAGTTTATTTGGATCAAACGCAGTTGGCGATTGTTCCGCTGTGGTGTTGGTTAAGATTTGTAAAGAATCACCTTGTTTCCACGCTAACTCTTGACCTTCTTTAGATAATGCCCAATCCACGAATAATTTTGCGTTATCGATGTTACGCGCACCTTTTAAGATACTTACACCACCTAACTCATAGCCTGTACCTTCACAAGGCACCACTAATTCCAATGGCGCACCTTGACGTTTTTCAAGTGCATAATCGTGTAAGAAACCGATACCTACCGCAGTTTCACCACGTGCCGCATTACGAGACGGGGTGACACCTGATTTGGTATATTGAGATACGTTTGGATGTAATGCTTTTAAGAAATCAAAGGCTTTTTCTTCGCCCCAAAGTTGAACGAAAGTAGCCAATGCAGTGTAAGCTGTACCTGCACTTTGTGGGTCAGCAATTTGCACTTCGCCTTTTAAGCGAGGATCAGTTAAATCTTTCCAGCATTTTGGTACTTCTTTAATACCTAATTTTGCTAAACGCTCAGTATTCACACCAAAACCTAAGATCCCCATGTAAATCGCAGAGACATAATGTCCTTTGGTTTTCGCTGGATCACGGAAACGTTCAACAATTTCATCAATATGTTTAGATTTATAAGGTTCGATTAAACCCAACTCTGCCGCTTGTGCTTGAGGGTCAAATGTCCCCCCAAACCAAACGTCTGCTTGTGGGTTATTTTTTTCCGCTTCAACTTTTGCAAAAGTACTGCCTGAACCGTTGCGAATAAATGAGGTTTTCACATCATATTTTTCGCCAAAGGCTTTGGTTGTCGTTTCACAAAGAATGTTAGTCGCACTACAATACACCACTAAACGCCCTTGAGCATTAACAGCTGATGATGTCATGAAGCCTGCAGCTAAAAGTGCGGTTGAAATAGAGAGAGAAATTTTATTCATTTTCATCGTACACTCCTCATAAATAACACTGATGAAATAATAAAAAACGAGCACATCGTAAGCGAAAACGAAAAAAAATTCCGTGAACTACTTCACAAATTTAAAAAATTTAAATAAAAAAAGAAAGATGAATTTAAACTGATTTTTCTTTATAATCCTTGTAATTTTTACCTTCCGTTTTTGAGGACGTTCTATGTCAGACTCATCTTGTATTATCATCGCTATCACGGGAGCATCCGCTTCAGGCAAAAGCTCCATTGCTTCCACCGTTCATAAAGAACTTTGTAACGACTTAGGTTGTGAAGAAATCGGCATTATTGCTGAAGACAGCTACTATAAAGATCAAAGCCATTTAGAGATGAGTGAGCGAGTAAAAACCAACTATGACCACCCGAGTTCAATGGACAGAGATTTACTCATTCAACACTTAAAAGACTTAAAAAACGGAACTGCCGTTGATATTCCTGTCTACAGTTATGTTGATCACACCAGAACAGGCGAAACCAAACACTTCACGCCGAAAAAAATTGTGATTTTAGAAGGGATCTTATTGCTTACTGATGAGCGAGTTCGCCAATTAGCCGATATTTCTGTGTTCGTGGATACGCCATTAGATATTTGTTTTATCCGCCGTTTACAACGTGATATGGAAGAGCGTGGTCGTTCATTACAATCTGTCATTGACCAATATCGTGCAACCGTTCGTCCAATGTTCTTGCAATTTATTGAGCCATCAAAACAATATGCGGATATCGTGATTCCCCGCGGTGGTAAAAACCGTATTGCGATTAATATGTTAAAAGCTCAAATTCTTCATTTATTAAACCAAAAATAGGAAAAATCATGCGTCTTTGCGATACCGATATCGAACGCTATCTAGATGATGGCATTATTTCTTTAACGCCTCGTCCTGAAAATGACAAAATCAATGGGGCAACCATTGATGTGCGTTTAGGCAATTCATTTCGCGTATTTCGTGAACATTCCGCACCTTATATTGATTTAAGTGGCCCGAAAGAAGAAGTCTCTGCTCAACTTGAATCAGTGATGAGTGACGAAATTATTATCGGTGATGATGAAGCCTTCTTCTTACACCCTGGTATGTTGGCATTAGCAACCACATTGGAGTCTGTGAAACTCCCAGCCAATATTATCGGTTGGTTAGATGGTCGTTCTTCACTTGCTCGTTTAGGCTTAATGGTACATGTTACCGCTCATCGTATTGATCCAGGTTGGGAAGGGAAAATTGTGTTGGAATTCTACAACTCGGGCAAATTACCTTTAGCATTGCGTCCAAATATGGTGATTGGTGCATTGAGTTTTGAAGTGTTAAGTGGCCCGGCAGCGCGCCCTTACACTAGCCGTAAAGATGCCAAATATAAACATCAGCAAAATGCGGTGGCTAGCCGAATTAATGAGGATTAATCAATGAAAAAGATCGCAATTAGCCTGTTGATCGTGCTGTTTGCGATCTTTGCTTTTTTTTATGTTCAACTTCAACAAGCTAAGAGTCTTTTGACCGAACAACTGACGAAACGAGATATTCAACTTGAAACGGTAAGTATTAGCCTCTTTCCACAGCCTGTTATTTCCTTAGAAAAGGTTAAATATCACGCTATTTCTGCACAAAAAATTGAAGGAAAATTACCTTTTATTTCACTCGTTTTTGGGAATCCAACGATTGACGAAATTCAAATTCAGCAAGCTCGCTTTACCGAAAATGCATTGAATTCAGCCAATATCCGCATGGTATTTTCAGATTTTGCACTCAAACAATTTTTAAAAAAAGATCTTACTTTTAATGGTAGCAACCATATTTGGGTGAACCTTGAAAAACCTATTTATGGCAACACCGCAACCTTTGATTTTCTTTTTAACAAAGGAAATATCGCCCTTCGTCAGGAAGGCGAATCGCTTATTCAATTTGATGACGTGCAATTCAATCAGCAAAAATTAGGCTATATTGAAATTCATGCTGATTTAACGAAACCACAGAAACTTGCCATTGGTTACATTCGACCAACATGCACCACGAATTGTCTTGCCATACTCAAATTTAGTAGCTATCTGCAAAAAAGTGCGGTCAATTTTTCTGGTAAAAATTTTCCGTTAACACAGTTGTTATCGTTACTTAATTTTCCTCAAACCATGACGGGAACAAGTGATTTTAATGTTCAATTAGCTTTTGCAAATTCAGAATTAGCTCAAGGGAAATTTGATTTTAATGCACGTGATGGTGAGCTTTTAGGACTTAATCTACTGGATATGGCGGCACAGTATTTACCGATTAATTACAACAGTGATTTAACCGCGAGTAGAAATATGAACACGCCTTATGAGCGTTTTGAATCAAGCCTTTCATTCGAAAATCATTTGCTTAAAGTCGATAAAATAAACTTAAAAACAACCGCACTTTTAGCTGAAGGTGCTGGAGCCATTGATTTAGATAATGTACAATGCGACGTCAATTTAACCTTAAGATCCACTAACGAAAAATACAAAAAGCTGGCATTGCCTATTCGCTTTTTCGATAGTTGCTACTCACCACAGTATAAGGTAAATATTGACCAAAACTTTCGTCATCAATTGAAAGAATTAATTAAAGAGAAATTAAAATAATGTCATTTTATCAGAAAGCAGAAAGAACCCAATATTGGCGCGTAGTCATCATGGCTTGCGCCGCTTTTATTTTTAATACCACGGAATTTGTGCCAGTTGCGTTACTCACCGATATCGGACAAAGTTTTGATATGCAAAGCTCCGATGTGGGTTTAATGATGACCGTTTATGCTTGGACGGTTATGATTATGTCTTTACCTGCCATGCTCGCGACAGGCGATATGGAACGTAAAGGCTTGTTACTGAAGCTTTTCGTCATTTTTATCATCGGCCATATTATCTCTGTCATTGCGTGGAATTATTGGATTCTTCTCATTGCTCGTATGTGTATTGCGGTAGCGCATTCACTCTTCTGGGCAATTACCGCATCATTAGTGATGCGTGTAGCACCGAAGAATAAGAAAACACAAGCAATTGGTATGCTCGCTATCGGTACATCCCTTGCGACTATTTTAGGCTTACCATTAGGCCGTTTGGTTGGTCAATTCGTTGGTTGGCGTATTACTTTCGCAATCATTGCAGCATTAGCTTTGGTTGTGATGGTATTTATTATGCGTTTATTACCAAACCTACCAAGTAAAAATGCAGGCTCGTTATCTAGTCTGCCGATTTTAGCAAAACGTCCATTACTTATTGGACTTTATGCCACAACGGTAATCATTGTTTCAGCACACTTTACCGCTTATACCTACATTGAACCCTTTATGGTTCAAATCGGCGAACTAGATCCAAATCTTGCGACAATAATTTTGTTGGTATTTGGGGTTTCTGGCATTACCGCAAGTGTGATCTTTAACCGCTTATACCGTTTTGGTCCAACCCAATTTATCAGTACGGCAATGATTTTATTGGCAGTCTCTTTAGCATTTATGCTTGTTTCTGCAAGTTATACCGCCACCATGTTTACCCTTGCTTTTATTTGGGGTATTGGCATTTCTTGTATCGGACTGGCATTACAAATGCGTGTACTGCAACTTGCACCAGATGCAACAGACGTAGCAAGTGCCATTTATTCAGGTATTTTCAATGCGGGTATTGGTGCCGGCGCACTGTTTGGTAACCAAATCGCTCGCCATATTGGTCTTGAATATATTGGCTTTACGGGCGCAGCATTAGCGATGATTGCACTCGGCATCTTTGTCTTCTTCAACTTTCGCTATCGTTCTCAAAACGTCTAAAAAAATGACCGCACTTACTCAAGTGCGGTCATTTTCTTTTCTAATCGAGATGGAAACAAGCGATTAGCTTACCATCAGGATATTTTTCCAATTTCGGTTGCTCATTTCGACATTTATCAGTCGCTTTCCAACAACGCGGATTAAATGCACAACCTTTTGGTGGATTAATCGGGCTAGGTAATTCGCCCTTTAATTTAATCCGCTGACGACGTAATTCAGGCGATAATCTTGGCGTAGCCGAAAGTAATGCTTGCGTATAAGGATGTTGTGGGTTTTTAAAGATCTGCTCTTTTGTACCCATTTCAACACAGCGACCTAAATACATCACCATCACCTCATCTGCAATGTGTTCAACCACCGAAAGATCATGGGAAATAAACACATAAGATAAACCAAGCTCAGCTTGCAAATCCATCATCAAATTCAGCACTTGCGCACGAACGGACACGTCTAACGCAGAAACGGGTTCATCCGCCACAACCACGTCAGGTTCAAGCATTAAACCACGAGCAATCGCGATACGTTGGCGTTGTCCACCCGAAAACATATGTGGATAGCGATCATAAAACTCTGCACGTAATCCCACTTTTGCCATCATGGACAATACTTTTTGTTTACGTT
>CAUETL010000062.1:0-10133 GCA_959020685.1 Parahaemophilus parainfluenzae
ATTACTTATGAACGAGCGAATAAAACGCGTCAAGCGATTGCGAAGTTGCCATTAGAGGCGTTGGTACTAGAAACGGATACACCAGATATGCCAGTGTTTGGCTTTCAAGGGCAACCTAATCGACCAGAGCGAATAGTTCACACCTTTGAGGTGTTATGCCGTTTAAGAAGTGAAAATGCTGAAGTAATTAAAGAAACGGCTTGGCAGAATAGCTTAACCTTATTCGGTTAAACCTTAAAACGATAAATCACTTGATTGGCTGAACCACGCCAAACCAAGCTTGGGTCAGCCTGTTCTTGTATAAATTTTCCATCAATGAGCACGTCAATATAAGGCAACATTTGACGTTGATAATCATCAAGTTCATCCAGTTTATAACCCGTCCACACCCAAATGTCCTTATCTGGACATTCTTTTTTTACACGCTGTACAAAAGGAAGTAAGGCTTCAACATTACGAGGATGCATCGGGTCCCCACCAGAAAGCGTGAGCCCTTGACGTTTAATGCGAGTATCTTTTAAATCATTGATGATCTGTTGTTCCATCGCTTCATCAAATAATATGCCATTATCAAAAGACCAGCTCTTTTGATTGTAGCAACCACGGCAACCATGCGTACAACCGCTAACGAAAAGGGTACAACGGGTGCCTTCGCCATTTACAACATCGGTAGGGTAGTATTGGAGATAGTTCATGGTTTTACCTTAAAAGTGCGGTTGATTTTCTCGTCAAATTCACCGAATTGATAAATTAACCTTTGCAATACAGGGCCAATTCTTGCATAATAGCCCACCTAATCGCATTGCGATATCAATGGAAATCTTCTCGGTCTCTCGCAACGGTGTCCGGTTTACTCGGTCAGGTTCGGAAGAAAGCAGCCAAAGTCGGAATTTCTGTGTGCCGAGAATAAGCTGGGAAGATTTCCACCCAACTTATCCTTTCTTATTTTACACTCGCTCAACTAATTGTTTGAAGAACCCTTTTTCTAATTGCAATAATTCTGTATAAGTGCCTTTTTCAATTAGCTTCGCTTCATCAATCACACAAAGTTCATCAAATTGCTCAATCGCCGTTAAGCGGTGAGTCACCATAATTAAGGTTTTATTTTCAGCATGAGCAAGAATTAAACGCAGAATTTGGCGTTCAGTTTCGCGATCTAAACCTTCTGTTGGCTCATCTAATAATAAAATTGGTGCATCATTAAGCAAAATACGCGCTAAGCCTAAACGACGTTGTTCTCCACCAGAAAGTGGACGGCCGCCATCACCTAGCCAAATATCTAAGCCTTGTTCTTTTTCCAACAATTTGCCTAAACCAACTTGATTTAACACCTCGATCATTTTTTCATCTGAAATATTGACTGCACTTGCGAATTGCAGATTTTGACGAAGTGTATCGCTAAATACATGAACACGTTGTGTTAAAAAGCAGAATTGGCTGCGTAATGTGTCTTCGGCGTAATCAGCAATCGGCTTGCCAGCAAGAAATAGCTGACCTTGGTTTGCATCGTAATTGCGTACTAAAAGCTGTAATAACGTGGATTTTCCGCTACCTGTTTTACCTAAAATTGCGACTTTTTTACCTTTTTGAATGGTTAAATTCAAATTCTCTAAAGCAAGATTTTGACGTTCAGGATAAGTGAAAGAAAGAGTTTTAGCTTCAATTAATGTTGTGGCGTTTTGATCGAACTCCGCTTTGCCATTAAAGGTCACTAATGGTTGCTGTTCGATAATATCTGTCACGCGTTCAGCTGACGCAATCACTTGCCCGATATGTAAGAATGCTGAACCTAATGGCATTAAGATTTCAAACGATGCAAGGGCGGCAAAAGTGAAGAGTGCAATAAATGCCATGCGATATTCATCGTTACCAAACTCCGCTTGTGAGCTAAACCACAACATTGCGGCAATAATTAAGCCATTTAAAAAGAGTGAAAGTGCGGTTGAAAATCCACTTAAATTGGCTTCTTTTTGTTGGTCTGCTTGCCAATTAGCTTCAGTTTTAGCCATGTTATCTTTCAATTTATCTTCGGCATTAAAGAGCAATAATTCCGCTTGTGCTTGGATAAATTCTAAGAATTGTGTGCGGTAAAGTGCTCGTGAATGCACAAGTTTATCGCCAAATTTTTTACCCAGTTGGTAAAAAACGGTTGGAATGACGAATACTAATAAAAGCAGGCTCAAACCTAGACCTAAGGCTAAAGGTGCATTGACAAAACTTAGGCCAATACACATGGCTAGAATCACAAAAATAGCCGTAATAAATGGCGCAATTAAGCGAAGATAAAGGCTATCGAGGGTATCTACATCAGACACTAAGCGGTTTAATAAATCGCTGTTACGATAACGATTTAACACCGCAGGGCTTAAGGGGATAATCTTCTCAAAAACCTGTACTCGTAATTTAGCCAAGATGCGGAAAGTCGCATCGTGCGTGACCAACTTTTCGAAATAACGGAAAAGGGTACGGCTAATAGCAAGCCCACGCACAGAAGCAGATGGGTAGAAGAAATTAAATAACGTGCCAAGACCTGCAATAGCTGTTGCCGCTAAAAACCAACCAGATGTGGTCAGCAAGCCTATGCTAGATGCAAGACCTGTGATCATTAAAACCAAGCCTAAAAATAAAGGCAACTTGGCGAATTTAAATAAACGTAAAAAGGGAAGTAAAGCCCGCATTATTGAATATCCTCTTTTCGTTGAGCCAATAATTCGGCAAAGAAGCCTTGATCTTTTAATTGGTTGAAATGGCCTTGTTGAACAATTTCACCTTCTTGCATCACTAAAATGTTATCGCATTGTTTTAGATCTTCAATGCGATGTGTGATCATTAAGGTGGTTTGGTTATGGCTCATTTCTGCAAGGGCAGCAAGTACCAGATTTTCAGACTGAGCATCAAGGCTAGCCGTTGGCTCATCGAGCAATAATAAATTGCCTTTGCGTAGTAAAGCGCGAGCGATAGCTAAGCGTTGAGCTTGGCCTACGGATACACCCATCCCACCATCTTTAATTTCGCTATCTAAGCCTAATTTATCGGTAAATTCTTTCGCTTGAGCCGAAATCAAGGCTTGCTCGATTTGCTCTTCAGTTGCTTGAATATCGCCTAAAAGCAGGTTTTCTTTGATGCTACCTTGTAGAAGTAATGGGTTTTGTCCGACCCACGCAATTTGTTTGCGCCAGTCGCTTAAACGGCTTTGATTCAGTTCAACACCATTAATTTTTAAGCTGCCTTCATAAGGTAAGAAACCGAGTAATACATTGATTAAAGAGGTTTTTCCTGCGCCACTTTGGCCGACAAGAGCAATATGACTTTCTTTCGGAATATGGAATGAAAGCGGCTTCGTTAATGGTTGACCTTGTGGCGAAAGCGCCACTAAATTTTCAGCCTGAATTTCGACCGCACTTTGTGCTGGAATTTGTTCATTGCCTTGATGCGCAATTAAATAATCTGCCTCTAAGAAATCTACAATGGCATCAGCAGCACCAATACCGGCTGCACGATCGTGATAGTAAGTACCTAGATCTCGCAATGGTTGATAAAACTCTGGTGCAAGAATTAAGCAGAAAAAGCCGGTAAATAAGGTCAGTGTGGTGCCATAAGTACCAAATTCGACTTGGCCTAAATAGCTAAAACCAAAATACACCGCCATTAAAGCAATGGAAATGGACGTGAAAAACTCTAACACGGCAGAAGAGAGAAACGCCATTTTAAGTACTGTCATGGTCGTTTCACGGAAGTCTTCCGTTGTGTTTTCAATATGTTGAGTTTGTTCTGAAGTGCGGTTGAAAAGACGCAAGGTTTCTAAACCGCGTAAGCGATCCAAGAATTGTGCACTCAAGCGAGAAAGGGTAGCCATATTTTTTTGGCTGCTATCTGCTGCGGCAATCCCTACCAGAATCATAAAAATTGGTACAAGCGGTGCAGTGATCATCAAAATCAGTCCAGCCGCCCAGTTGAGTGGGAATACGGCAATTAAAATCACCATTGGTACAATAGCCGATAAACTTTGTTGTGGTAAGAAACGCGCATAGAAGTTATGCAGATTTTCCACTTGTTCAAGCATGATACTTGCCCAGCTACCAGCAGGTTTGTTATTGATAGTCGCAGGTCCTACTTGGTGGATTTTATCTAAGATCTTTTGGCGCATATGATTGCGTAGTAATCGACCTGCTTTAAAGCCAATTTTTTCGCGTAGCCATAAAATGACCGCACGCAAAGCAAAAGTAATGATTAATGCAATAAAATAGGGAACCAGTTCCGCGCGATCGACATGTTGCATAATGAGCTTGTCGAGCAATGTCGCAAGAAAATAGGTTTGCGCCACAAGAATTAAGGAGGAAAGTGTGGCAAGGGCAATATTGGTGCGCATTAATTTTTTAACAGGTTGTTGCTGCGCACTAAGCCATTTTTGTAAATATTTTTGGCGAAGTTTGTCCATAGATTTGTAGAGTTAGTATTTAAAAAGTTCTCCCTCTCTATTGAGAGGGAGTTTGAAGGGAGAGTTTATTGATTCAGCATTGATTCTTTAAAATCTCCCTTACCCCCTCTTGGCTAAAGAGGGGAAAATAAATAAGGAAATTTATTTATTCTTGTGCATCTAAATAACGTTCAGCATCTAATGCCGCCATACAGCCTGTTCCAGCTGAAGTAATGGCTTGACGATAGTTGTGATCCATCACATCACCCGCAGCAAATACACCTTCCACAGAGGTCGCTGTTGCATTGCCTTCAAGACCAGATTTAACCACAATATAACCGTTATTAAGTTCAAGCTGACCTTGGAAGATTTCAGTATTTGGCGCATGACCGATGGCAATAAATAAACCGTCTAATTTCACGTCTTCTTTTTCGCCGGTTTTCACGTTTTCTAAACGTACACCTGTTACGCCCATATTATCGCCTAACACTTCATTCAAAGTGCGGTCAGTATGAAGCACGATTTTGCCTTCTTCGACTTTTTTGTATAAGCGATCGATTAGGATTTTTTCTGCACGGAAGCTATCGCGACGGTGGATTAAATGGACTTCCGAAGCAATATTAGCCAAGTAAAGTGCTTCTTCAACTGCAGTATTTCCGCCACCCACAACAGCAACCGGTTTATTGCGATAGAAGAAACCATCACAGGTTGCACAAGCAGAAACACCACGGCCTTTATAAGCAGTTTCAGATTCTAATCCGATATAACGTGCTGATGCCCCTGTTGCGATGATTAACGCATCACATGTGAAGGTTTGCATATCGCCATAAAGTTTGAATGGGCGAGAAGATAAATCGACTTTATTGATATGATCAAATACGATTTCTGTTTCAAATTTTTCAGCGTGTTGCAACATACGTTGCATTAAACCTGGACCAGTGGTCATTTCAAAATCACCCGGCCAGTTTTCAATTTCATCTGTGGTAGTAAGTTGCCCGCCTTGTTGAAGACCGGTCACTAAAACAGGTTTTAAGTTTGCACGTGCAGCATAAATAGCGGCGGTATAACCTGCAGGGCCTGAACCTAAAATTAATAATTTGCTGTGTTTAACGTCTGACATAAAGAATCCTTTGTTTATAAAATAAAGCATGAGGCTTTTGGAATTCGTTCATTATAAAGCCTTCATGCATAAAAAAATAGTTGATCGTATTAGTAAAGCAATGAATACAGCAATCGGCGATATTTATTGGTGATAGGATCCGCATTGCCAATGGCTGATAAAATAGATAAGAACTGTTGTTTTACCTCACCATTTTCCGCAGAAAGATCTTGCTTAAGAATGCTAAATAATAAATCCAATGCTTCTTCGTTTCGATTGGCTTGATGTAGCTGAACTGCCAATTTCAACGCAATTTCAGGCGTTGGATTTTTCGCATAATCTGCTTGTAATTGCTGAATTTCTGGCGTATCAGCCGCTTTAATTAAAAGCTCAATCTGCGCTTGTAATCCATGCCAACGGCTGTCGCGATCCTGAATAGGGATTTGCGCTAAAATATCTGCCGCCGGCTCCGTTTTCTTCATCGCAATATAGGTTTCCGCATAAAGTAATGCCACATCGCTGTTTTTCTTATCTGAAAGCTCCCAAGCCTCTTTCAGTAATGGAAGGGCGGAGTTGTAATCTTCCACTTGTAAAAAATCTAAAGCTTTTTGGAATTTTAAATCTTCTTCTTTTGGCAAAATCGTACTCAAACGTTGCAATAAGCTGGCTTCATCTAATGCACCAGGGAACGCATCTATTGCTTGAGCTTCTTTGAAAAGATAGGTCGTAGGCAATGCTTGAATACGAAATTGAGCAGCAATCATTTGCTCTGTTTCACAATTGACTAAGCCGAGGATAAATTGTCCTTGATGTTGTTCTGCAACACGTTGTAGGACTGTTGCAAAATCAGCTGATTCTTTATGGCTTGGCGCATAAAAGTTAATGACAAGTGGCGTTTCAACAGAACGTTGCAACGTTTCAGTAAGATTTTGTTCGTTGAGCTCAACTAAGAAAGGTAAATCTGCCATTTTTATTCCTTGATAAATGGAAAATGATGCCTGATTTTAACAAAGTGCGGTCCGTTTTAGAAATGTTTTACAGGAAAAGAAAAGGGCAGTGTTAATCTGCCCTTATTCGCTATCTATTTTAATTCTTTTGTTTCTTCCACTTTATCTTCTGGAAGGACAAGGTTAAGAATTAAGGCAAGTAATGAGCCTACGGTAATGCCTGAACCGAGCACTTCTTTGAAGAAGTGCGGTAATTTATCAAGCAATTCTGGACGAGTCGTCACCGCTAAGCCACAGCCAATGGAAATGGCAATAATTAAACCATTACGTTTGCTACGCGCCACTTTATCTAACATTTGGATACCCGCGGCGATAATCATCGCGAACATCATTAAGCCTGCACCACCTAATACTGGTAATGGAATTGATACAATTAATGCACCGAATACAGGG
Organism: Parahaemophilus parainfluenzae; assembly: GCA_959020685.1. Lineage (GTDB taxonomy): Bacteria > Pseudomonadota > Gammaproteobacteria > Enterobacterales > Pasteurellaceae > Haemophilus_D > Haemophilus_D parainfluenzae_T. The sequence continues at coordinate 6,917 of CAUETL010000062.1, forward strand.
AATAAACCGGCTAAAGCGAGAAGCACACCGGTTAGCGCAACCACGTGACGGCTTGCCACGCCAGTTAGAGAAATGACACCAATGTTTTGTGAGAATGAAGAGAATGGCGTGGTGGACATAATGGCGGCTAAGGCTGATCCTAAACCATCGGCTAAAACCCCGCCTCGTAAATGTCTGCCAGTAATTTCGGTTTTGGTGGCATTACCTAGTGCTAAGAAGTTACCGCTTGATTCAACGATTGTCACTAAATAGGCAATGGACATGCCGATAATACCTGAAATTGGGAAAGCTAAGCCAAAGTGCAGTGGTTGCGGAATCGCGAAAGTTTGTGCTTGTTTTACACCTTCAAAGCTTACCCATCCCATGGCTAAACACACAAGATAGCCTGTCATCATCCCAATAACGATCGCGGCTGCAGAGAAAATGCCTTTACCCCATTGCACGAGAGCTACCACGATCACTAAGACAAAGCTCGCCATCATTAAATTTTCTGGCGTCGCATAATTCGCATCACCACGTTGACCACCTGCAAACCAGTCAACGGCAACTGGAATCAGGCTTAAGCCGATCATCATAACGACAGTTCCCGTCACAAGTGGTGGGAATAATTTACGAATATACGGCATGAAAAAGCTGCCGATAATCATCACTAAGGAACCAATGAGAGAAGAACCTAATATACCAGCGATGCCATATTCACTGAAACCAATGGCAAGTGCAGCAGCAACGAAAGTAAAACTGGTCCCCATCACACTTGGTAAACGAATACCAATAGGCCCCAAGCCTTTACATTGGATAACGGTTACTACACCAGAAATTAAAAGTGCTGCATTAACTAATGTAATGGTATCTTCAGTCGGTAATTTTAAGACGTTACCAATGACCAATGGTACGGCAATAATTCCCCCGAGTGCGGCAAGTAAATGCTGTGCGGCAAGGAGTAAACTCAATCCGAAAGGTGGTTTGTCTTCCACTGTATAAAGCAGGTTGTTATTCATTTGGTTTCCCTAAGTAAAAAAATTGTGCGAATTATACGTTAATTTTCATTTACCGCAAACGTTTGCGTAAAGAAAATAAAAAAGTGCGGTTAAAAATCATCTTGTTTTTAACCGCACTTATTAGGTTTTAAAGGTTACATCCAGAAGATATAAGCAATTGTCCCGATAATTAGCATACAGGTTAAATCAATAAATTTACCCACGCGGATCATTTCGGATTGTTTAACAAAACCAGTCGAGTACACAATCGCATTCGGTGGTGTACCAACCGGCATCATAAAGGCACAGGATGCCCCTAGACCGATAATCATTGCAAAACCAAGTGGTGGCATATTCAGTGCATTTGCAATAGAAATAAAGATTGGAACCAGTAAAGCAGCACTTGCTGTGTTTGAGGTAAACTCAGTTAAACAGACAATAAAGGCTGCAACAATTAATGCCATCACATAGTAGTGACCGCCTTCAATAATGAAGACAATACCATCTGCCATGATTTTACTTGCACCAGACTGAGTCAATACAGAGCTTAAGGTTAAACCGCCACCGAAGAGGAACAGCACGCCCCATTCTGTATTTTCTTGTACTTGTTTCCAACTTGCGATCCCCGTTACACAAATGACAATCGCTGCGGAGAGTGCAACCATACTGTCAAAACTACCAATTGGTTTTGGTAAGCCTAATAATTGCGAAATAATAGGGTTAAGGTATCCACCAAAAATCCAAAGAATCGCTACGGTGATAAAAATGACCAAGGTTAAAACACGTTGTTTAGTCATATGAATTTTTTCAAATTCAGCAGCAAAATGAAGGCCTAATTTTGGTTTAAATACAATATATAACCAACCAATAATAAGCGGGAATAAAATTAACATCACTGGCGTGCCATACATTAACCAGTCAGCAAAATCTAAATGGAGCTGTGAAGCGGCAATGGCATTAGGCGGGCTTCCCACAAGCGTTCCCATTCCACCGATGGTCGCACTATAAGCGATCCCTAAAAGTACGAAGACATAAGTATTATGTTCTTCTTTTTGATCTAATTGACTGAGAATGGTCATTGAAAGCGGAATCATCATCGCTGCAGTCGCTGTATTACTCATCCACATAGATAAAAATGCGGTTGCTAAGAAAAGGTAAAGCACCGCAACAAAGAGACGACCTTTTGCTAATTGCATGATTTTATTAGAAATCATTTTGTCGATCTTTTGCACATTTAATGCGGTAGCAATCGCAAAACCACCAAAGAATAAGAAAATGGTAGGATCAGCAAAGGCAACAAGCGCCTCACGACTATTTACCAATCCGAGTAATACCGACAAAATAGGAACAAATAGCGCCGTGATAGTCACGTTTACCGCTTCTGTTAACCATAAAATAGCCACGAATGCCAATAATGCTAAGCCTTTATTGGCAGCAGGCTCAAAAGGAAGAATGTTTAATAAAACAAAAAAGAGAATCACATCAGCAAGGAATACCACTGCATTTTTATTCCAAGCTTTAGATTGCGAGTCCGTAATGGGAGTTTGTTGCATATATTTTTTCCTATATATTTTTTTCTATATATTTTAAGAAGTTGGCGATTCTAGCATAAGTGTGTTTAATCAGAAAATAGGGAGGTACTAAAAATTGATTAGTATTAAAGCAAAGAGCGGTCAAAATCAGATATTTTTGACCGCTCTTTATTCGTGGAATATTTGTTTAACGGGATAAAATCGCTTTCACTTGTTTTTGTAATGTTGGTACTATTTCTTGTTCAAACCACGGATTCTTCTTGAGCCAAATTTGGTTGCGTGGAGAAGGGTGAACAAGCGGAAGAAAGTGAGGAAGAAAATCACGAAAATGGTGAACCGTCTCAGTGACATTAAGGTTATTTTCTGGCAAATAGTATTTTTGTGCATATTGTCCAATAAGAATCGTCAGCTCAATATTAGGCAAATTAGCGAGAATTAGCGGATGCCATTTTTCTGCGAAGCCTTTGCGCGGTGGTAAATCACCGGATTTACCTTTTCCAGGGTAATAAAAGTCCATCGGGATGACAGCAAACAAACCAGAATGATAGAAGGTATCGCGATCCACACCGAGCCATTCACGTAGGCGATCACCGCTTTTATCATTCCAATATAAACGACTTTCTTGGGCTTTAATTCCGGGAGCTTGTCCGACAATGTTAATGCGAGCTGTCGTTGGTGCAGCAAAAAGCGGTTCAATGCCTTGTAACG
>CAUETL010000063.1:0-10082 GCA_959020685.1 Parahaemophilus parainfluenzae
AAAGTGCGGTCTTTTTTTTACTTATTTTCAGCTTTTTTGATTTAATACAAGTTTTCGACGTATAGCATTTGATCCCGATACATATTTTTGGTTATATCTCTCCTGGTTTTATTTTATTTTTTCTTTATCGGAGTTTATATGACTGATGAGTATCGCACTCTCCGCCATAATATTAATATGTTAGGGCGTTTTCTTGGAGAAACCATCAATGATGCACAAGGCGAAGACATTCTTACCTTGATTGAAAATGTTCGACAATTGTCCAAACAATCTCGAGCGGGTGATAGCCAAGCACGTAAAACATTGTTAGATACCCTTTCCACCATTTCTAACGAAAACATTATTCCCGTTGCGCGTGCATTCAGCCATTTTCTTAATCTGACGAATATCGCTGAACAATACCAAACGGTCTCTCGCCAACATAAAGATTTACAATCTTCTAATCGTTCATTAAGTGCTTTATTTCAACGTTTAAAAGCACAAAATGCCTCAAAAGAAGAGGTTTATAAAACTGTTGAAAACTTACTCATTGAGCTTGTATTAACTGCACACCCAACCGAAACTACACGTCGTTCTTTAGTCCATAAACATGTTGAGATTAATAAATGCTTAAGCAAATTAGAGCATGATGACTTAACACCGAAAGAACGCGGCATTATTGAACGTCTGTTGCTTCGTTTAATTGCTGAAGCTTGGCATACCAATGAAATCCGTACTGTTCGTCCTACCCCATTCGATGAAGCAAAATGGGGCTATGCCATGATCGAAAATAGCCTATGGCAAGGAGTACCGGAATTCTTACGTCAACTAAATGAACATGCTCGTGAATTCTTAGGCTACGATTTACCTGTGGGCTTACGTCCTGTCAGAATTTCTTCTTGGATGGGCGGTGACCGTGATGGTAACCCATTTGTTACTTCAAAAATTACTCAACAAGTCCTCTATCTTGCTCGTTGGAAAGCGGCGGATTTATTCTTAAATGACATCAAATCCCTTGCCGATGAATTATCCATGGTGAAATGCACACCAGAATTTACCGCAAAATATGGTGAACATTTAGAACCTTATCGTTTTGTGGTCAAAGAGCTTCGTGCAAAACTTATCGCGACCCTTGATTACTTTGAAGATTGCATGGCAAATCGTCCGCCACGCGTAAGCCAAGCAGATATCATCATGGAAGATAATCAACTTTGGGAACCACTCTATGATTGCTATCAATCATTGATGGCATGCGGCATGCGGATTATTGCCAATGGATCCTTATTGGATATTTTGCATCGTATTCGCTGTTTTGGGGTTACCCTTTCACAAATGGATATCCGTCAAGAAAGCACGCGTCATACAGATGCGATTGCTGAAATTACCCGTTATCTTGGCATTGGGGATTATGCTCAATGGAGCGAAGCTGAGAAACAATCTTTCTTGGTGCGTGAATTAAATTCTCGCCGTCCATTAATTCCAACCCATTGGGAGCCGTCTGCAGAAACCCAGGAAATTTTAGATACGTGTAAAGTCATTGCCCAACAAAAACAAGGCGTGATTGCTTGCTATATTATTTCCATGGCAAGAAGTGCCTCTGATGTACTCGCCGTGCATTTATTATTAAAAGAAGCTGGCGTGCCTTATCACATTCCTGTCGTGCCACTTTTTGAAACCTTAGATGACTTAGATGCCTCTGAAGGTGTCATGCGTCAATTGTTTAATATTGGTTGGTATCGTGGCGTAATTAACAATCACCAAATGGTGATGATTGGTTATTCTGACTCAGCTAAAGATGCGGGAATGATGGCAGCTTCATGGGCACAATATCGTGCACAAGAAGCATTAGTCAATTTAACCGAAGAACTGGGTATTGAACTCACTTTATTCCATGGTCGTGGTGGTACAATCGGTCGTGGTGGTGCACCTGCACATGCGGCATTACTTTCTCAACCTCCACGTTCACTCAAAAATGGTTTACGTGTGACTGAACAAGGGGAAATGATCCGCTTTAAACTTGGTTTACCCGAAGTTGCGGTTGAAACCTTTGATCTTTATGCCAGTGCAATTTTAGAAGCAAACTTACTTCCACCGCCAGAACCCAAAGCAGAATGGCGTACGGTCATGGATGAGCTTTCCGCTACTTCATGCGACATTTACCGTAGTGTTGTTCGTGGTGATAAAGACTTCGTGCCTTATTTCCGTAGTGCCACACCAGAACAAGAACTGTCTAAACTACCACTTGGCTCTCGCCCTGCAAAACGTAATCCAAATGGTGGCGTGGAAAGCTTACGTGCCATTCCATGGATTTTTGCTTGGATGCAAAACCGCTTAATGCTACCAGCATGGCTGGGGGCGGGTGCGGCAATTCAAAAAATTGTAGATGAAGGCAAAGGTCATATTATTGAAGAAATGTGTAAAGTTTGGCCATTCTTCTCGACTCGTGTGGGCATGTTAGAAATGGTGTTCAGTAAAACCGATACTTGGCTTTCTGAGCAATATGATCATAACTTAGTGAAAAAAGAGCTTTGGTACTTAGGTGAAAATCTGCGTAATCAACTCAATGCGGATATTAAAACCGTGCTTTCGCTTTCTCACAAAGATGAGTTAATGGCAGACTTGCCATGGATCGCCGATTCTATTGCGTTACGTAATGTTTATACGGATCCACTCAATCTCCTTCAAGTGGAATTGCTTCGTCGTTTCCGTGAATCGCCTGAAAATCCAAGCCCTGATGTAGAACAAGCCCTGATGATTACCATCACAGGTATTGCCGCAGGTATGCGAAATACGGGCTAGTTCGGCAACTAAAAATAAGTGCGGTCAAAAATAATGATAAATTTGACCGCACTTTTTGTTTTCTATTTCTTGCGGTATCATACGCACAATTTACTTGATGAAGGAAAACCCAATGACAACTGATATTCAAAAACTTGATCCCGATGCAGCGATTGATCTTGCTTATGATATTTTCTTAGAGATGGCAGGCGAAAATCTCGATCCCGCTGATATTATGCTATTCAATCTGCAATTTGAAGATCGTGGTGCGGTCGAGTTTGTCGAAACAGCAGACGATTGGGAACAAGAAATTGGGGTGTTAATCGATCCTGACGCTTTTGCTGAAGTTTGGGTAGGGTTAGTGAATGAGAAAGATGAAATGGATGATGTGTTTGCGAAATTCTTAATTTCACATCGAGAAGAAGATCGCGAATTCCACGTTATTTGGAAAAAATAATCACTCTTCTCTTACTATATTAATTTACAAACTAAAACCGGTTTAATTAAAAATTAAACCGGTTTTTGCTTAACAAATTCGTGGTAAAGGTTCGTTGCGTGGTAAGTCTAATAAACGACTTTGACCGAAAAGACCAACTGCACGAACTTTGCCATCAGTCGTTACCTCGCCGATTACGGCCGCATTTTCACCTAATGGATGGCGACTAAGTGCAGTCAGAATTTCAGCTGTTTTTTCTTTATCCGCCACAATCACCAATTTACCTTCATTAGCAAAATTTAATGCATCCAAACCGAGTAATTCGCAGATACCACGTACTTCCTGACGAATTGGTAATACCGTTTCATCAATTTGAATCCCCACTTTCTGTGCCTGTGCAAATTCATGAAGTACCGCATTCACACCACCACGGGTCGCATCGCGTACAGCTTTCACCCCTTCAATTGGACGAATACAATCAATGAGCGGTGCAAGCACAGCACAATCACTGCGTAAATTCGTTTGAATACCTAGGTTTTCGCGTAAATTCAAAATGGTTGCTCCATGATCCCCCAAAGTACCACTGACAATAATCTGATCACCAGGTTGAATGCGATGCACGCCCCAGTCGAGTCCGTTTGGAATCACACCAATACCGGCTGTATTGATAAACACTTTATCTATCGCGCCTTTTTGTACTACTTTGGTATCACCTGTTACTACTTGAATACCGGCTGACTGACAGGCTTTTGCCATCGATTGGATCAATTTTTTTAAGGTTTCCAGTGGCAAGCCTTCTTCCAGAATAAACCCACAGGATAAATATTTTGGTACGGCACCACATACCGCTACATCGTTAGCTGTACCACACACGGCGAGTTTACCAATGTCACCACCCGGGAAAAAAATCGGATCAATCACAAAACTATCGGTAGAAAATGACAGAGTCCCACCTAAAGCATTCAACTCTTGTAAAGCAATGCGAGCCTGATCTTCGCCTTGTGAAAGTATTGGGTTATCAAATGCCTCGACAAAATAATCGCGGATCAACTCTTGCATTGTGGCACCACCATTTCCGTGTGCCATTGTAATAAAATCAGTCATTGTTTTATTCCCGTCTGTATTGATAATAGGCCGCACATGCCCCTTCGGAAGACACCATTAACGCACCATAAGCATTGTCTGGATTACATTTTTTAGCAAATAATGGGCAATCCGCCGGCTTGCATTTACCGATTAATACATCACCACAGCGAGAATCAGGATCATCAGCAACTTGATGTGGCTGACATGCAAAATGCGCTTCCGCATCAAAGCATTGATAAGCATCTGTCAGTTCTACGCCTGATTCTGCAATTTCGCCCAATCCACGCCATTCGCTGCTGGCTTTCAAGCGGAATACTTCACTGATTGCCTGTTGAGCCAACATATTGCCATGCTGGTGTACAATACGTTTATACTGGTTTTCCACTTCACAGCGTTGTTCAGCAATCTGTGTTACCAACATTAAAATTGCTTGTAGGATATCTAAAGGTTCAAAACCAGTGATCACAAAAGGCTTATGATAGGTGTCACACAATTCTTGGTAAGGTTCAGAACCAATTACCATGCTGACATGACCGGGCGCAATAAAGCCATCAATTTTTACTTGTCCCTGTGACAATAAGCTGTGTAATGTCGGGATGATAGTAATATTTTGGCATACCACAAAAAAGTTTTTTACCTGTTGTTTTTTCGCTTGTTGCAAGGTAATTGCGGCACTTGGCATGGTTGTTTCAAAACCAAGTGAAAAGAATACCACTTTTTTATCAGGATTATTTGATGCGATATTCAACGCATCAAGCGGCGAATACACGATACGAACATCTTCGCCCTGTGCTTTGGCTTCTAATAATGAACCTAAACGTCCGCGTACTCGCATGGCATCACCGAAAGTACAGAAAATGACTTCTGGACGACGAGCAATCTCAATACATACATCAATTCGCCCCATCGGTAATACACACACCGGGCAGCCTGGACCGTGAATAAATTCAATACTTTTCGGTAATAAACGATCCAGCCCAAATTTAAAAATGGTATGAGTATGTCCGCCGCAGACCTCCATTAGATATAACGGATTTTCTGGCGTAAAGTGCGGTTGGTTTTCCATTATTTTTTGTAGTCGCTGCAACAGACTTTTAGCCAGTTCAGGATCACGAAATTCATCAACAAACTGCATTTGATGCTCCTATCTTTCTTGCGCTTTTAACCAGTCTAGCCACTGCTGTAACCCTTCTCCACTTTGAGAAGACAACTGGATAACCTCAATTGTTGGATTCACTTGTTTCGCATAAGCAATACATTTTTCCACATCGAAATTTAAGTACGGCAGTAAATCGACTTTGTTTAAAATCATTAACTTCGAAGCCGCAAACATATGTGGATATTTGAGTGGTTTATCTTCACCTTCTGTCACGGATAAAATCACCACTTTAGCATGCTCACCCAAATCAAATTCTGATGGACAAACTAGGTTTCCGACATTTTCAATAAACATCAGACTATTTTCCTGTGGCTGCAATTTTACCAATGCATTGCCAATCATTTGTGCATCTAAGTGACAACCTTTCCCTGTATTAACTTGAATCGCCGGCACACCCGTTTGACGAATACGATCCGCATCGTTCTCTGTTTGCTGATCGCCCTCGATCACATAACAAGGATAGTCATTTTTTAATGCGTTTAGCGTGGTCGTCAATAAGGTTGTTTTGCCTGAACCTGGACTTGAAACAAGATTAAGTGCCAAAATATGTTGATTCGCGAAAAAGCGACGATTCATATCGGCTAATTGATTGTTGGCGCCAAGAATATCTTGTTCTACTTTCAGTAATCGTTGCTGAGTTTCATCTTGTTGTGGAGAGTCTGGCATGCGGAAGGAGGAGTGAGAAAAATTAGGTAGTTTTGTTGCATGTTGCGCATTGGAATCATTATGAACATGCGGTAATTCTCCGATTCTGACTTGGTCTGGATGGCCACAGCCACAGGTTGTACACATAAGTCACCTCAATAATGTTTCGTTTATTCTGTAAATACTTAGAATCTATGGTAATTCATATGCATTAGAATACCATATTCTCAATGTTAAATATATTCTTTGACGAGAGATAAATACATACTATCAAGTAGTTAGCGTATTTTATATTCAAAAGATCAGATTAAATTTGCCAATTTAGACACCTTGCTATTTTACGGCAATTTCTTTCACTCTAAATTCGGTGCCACTTCGACGTTGTAAACATGCATTGTGACAATGTGGACAGCAATCTTGATAGGCTTCAATCTCAACTTCCTTTTGACATTGCCAGCACCATGCAATCGCAGGTAAATGGATAAAATGTAACTGACAGTTTTCAGCAACGGTATCTTTACACATAATTTCAAAGCAAAATTCTACCGCACTTTGTTCGACACAAGACAGTGCCCCAATTTCTAGCCAAATATCTGTCACTTCATGGATTTCATGCTTTTTCTGTTGTTGATCAATAATTTCCATAATATTCTGACAGAGAGACATCTCATGCATGATTTTCTCCTTAAAATAAAAAGGTAGCCTGTTCCAATTCTACTCTTTTTTGATGTTTATTTTCAGCTTTTCTATGTTTCGCTGTTCGATATTTAAACATTATTTGAAAAATTTTTACTGGTACTCGTGCTAGATATCATTTTAGCGGCACAAAATTAATGCCGCTATGCTGCAATAAGGTATTCATTAAATCATTATTTTGCTCAAACTGACTACATTTGCCTTTGAGCTGAATTAAGCGAATTCTCAAGTGAGCTAATTCATGGATCCGTTTTGATACTTCTCGAATATGTCGATCTAACAGCTCATTGATTTCTCTTTCCTGCTCTTGAGTGGCACATTGCGGATTAAGCAACATTTTGATTTCTTTTAGTGAAATATCCAAACTGCGGCAATAACAAATAAAAGAAAGTTGTTTCAAATGCTCTTCCGTATAAACGCGAAAATTACCGCTCGTTCGCTTTGCAGGTTCAATTAATCCTTGCTTTTCATAGAAACGTACGGCTTCCACCGTACAGCCAACGATATTGGCTAGTTGACCAATTTTCATTTTTTTAAAATTACACTTGACTCTGAAGTTACTTCATATTTTATACTTTATCACAGTGTTCACATGTTAGAAAAGGAGAACTTCCATGAAAAAAACAGCATTACTTATCACTGCACTATTCGGTGCCTCACTCGCTAATGCGCATAATGTTTGGTTGGAGCCTGTTAAGGATGTAAAAGGGCAATATGTGGTTAAATTTGGTCATGAGGAAACTGAAACCTATTCTCAAAGCAAATTAAAAGCGGTGCGTCTACTTGATGCGAAAGGTCAATTACAAAATGCCACAGTGAACTTTAAAGAAGGCGAAGCACACTTTGCTGCACCTGATGCTGCCATCGCATTTATTCGCTTTGATAATGGTGTTTGGTCAAAATTACCAAGCGGTAAATATGTCGAAAAGACCAAACAGCAAGCACCTGATGCTGTACTTAGTGTTAATCCAGTCAAATTCGGCAAAGCCATTTTACACTGGGATGCGCAAGCAAATAAATCACACAACATGGATTATGAATTGATCCCACAAAGTGAACCGAAAGCGGGACAACCACTCGATATTCTCGTGTTAGTAAAAGGTAAACCTGTGCAAGGCATCAAAGTGGGGTTAGGCGAAGATCACCCATTCAACTTAACCAATGAAAAAGGTATCGCACAATTCACCCCTAAAGCGGGTTATAACAAAGTTTGGGCAGAATTTGACGAGCCGGTTAAAGACAATCCTGACTATAACAAACGTAGTGTTGAATATATGCTGACTTTTGATGTGAAATAATGAAAAGAGTTGTATTTTTAACCGCACTTTTCACCTGGCTGTGCGCACCATCAGCATTGGCTCATAGTTTGCATGTTTTTGCACAATATGATGGACGCACAGTCTCTGGCAAAGCCTATTATTCCGATATGACTCCTGCGGCAGAAACTTATATGGAAATTTTGCAAGCAGGCCAGGACTCCCCTCTATTGGAAGGCAAAACGGATCGCGATGGGCAATTTGCCTATCCGATCAATACGACTACCGAAGGTGCCATTAAAGTAGTGATAGAAGGTGAAGAAGGACATCGAGCCTCAATTGTTGCCAACAGAGTATCTGCGCAAACCACAAATAATAGCGACAATTCGTTGATGTTGGTACGCGAAGATATCTCTAAATTGAAAGACAAAATTTACCTACACGACATTATTGGTGGTATTGGTTATATTGTTGGTATTTTTGGCTTATGGGCATTAGTTCGTGCATCAAAAATGACGCGTGCGTCGCAATCTAAGGAAAGATAATATGCATTTATCGGAAGGTGTGTTGCATACACCCGTACTGCTTGGTGGTGCAGCTGTCGCATTAGTCTGTGTAATGATTGGTCTTAAACGACTCAATTCGCAGCAATTGCCGCTAACGGCATTGTTTGCCGCTGCCTTTTTTGTTGCGGGTACCATTCATGTACCGATAGGTATTGGTAGCGTACATCTCATCCTAAACGGCATGGCTGGTCTGTTTCTCGGCTGGGCTGTTTTCCCTGCATTTTTAATCGCATTGGTATTACAAGCCCTACTCTTTTCCTTCGGGGGATTTGCTGTATTAGGTGTCAATTTATGCGTAATGGCATTACCTGCCCTTCTCGTACATTGGCTATTTGCAAAAAGACTTGAAAATGACAATTCCCGTCGCACTCAAATTACTGCAGGAATTGGAGCTGGCGTGATCGGCGTTGGCGGTTCAGCCTTGCTCGCGTCTTTAGTCTTGGCTCTAGATGGCGGTAAAGCCTACAGCGATCTAATTATGCTTCTGGTGATATCACATATTCCCGTGTTTATTATCGACAGTATCGTCAGCGTCGGGGTGGTCTTATTGTTAAACAAAATGTATCCAACAGCGCTCAGTGTAGTGAAATGAATTTTCTTACTATTTTTCAACCGCACTTGCGATTAATTTATGTGTTTTTGTGTGGACTTATCGTCAGCACAATGGCACATATTTCAACGCTTATTATCCTTAATCTGCTCGTATTCAGCGGATTACTTATTGCGCTAATTCGCTATCAAAAATCCCTTGCCAGTTATTTCAAATATTGGCTGAAACTAAATCTATTTACACTACTCGTTTGGTTAACCTTAAGCTGGAAAATCACCGAGCAAGGTTTAGTATTAAATCCAATGGGCATTCAGCTCGCGCTACTCATCACGCTACGTTTCAATTTAATTTTAAGCTTAACTCGCCTCTTGTTAATTGATATGAACGAGAGCCTTTTATTGCAAGCATTATGTCGTTTGCCATTGCCTGAAAAATTACTTCACCTATTCGTTCTGACCGTGCGTTATATTTCTGTACTTGGTGATGTACATAAAAAAATGGATATGGCGATGCGCGCGCGTGGATACCAGCCAAAACTTAACGGCAGAACCTTATTCATTGCATCACAACATGTGGCATTATTATTAATTCATGCTCTCGTTAAAGCAGAAAAAACAGAAATGGCGCTAAAAGCACGTGGCTTTCAGCTGCATGATGTTAAAAAAACACAGGATAAATCTTGATGAACGTCCTCGAAGTCAAACAATTACAGATCATGCGCGACCAACGCGTGATTATTGATAACCTTTCTTTTGAACTCCCCGAAGGTCATCGCCTTTTTTTACAAGGTGATATTGGTTGTGGGAAATCAACCCTATTACACTGTTTATTAGGCTTTATACCTTACCAACAAGGTGAGATTCGCTGGTTCGATAACACCTGTCGCCAAGAAAAAGATTTTGTACCGTTACGCGGAAAGATTGGTATCTGT
>CAUETL010000064.1:0-9950 GCA_959020685.1 Parahaemophilus parainfluenzae
CGCCAAATTAAGTTTTGAGCAAGCTAAAAGCAATTTAGCCAATGCGGTTCGCCAAATTTCTCAACTAAATTACACTGTAAAACAATTGAAATCCGCCGTTCGTGCGAATGAAATCACCCTTGCTCAAGCACAAGGAAACTTGAACCGTCGTGTGCAATTAGTCAAAGATGGGGCGATTGATAAAGAATCTTTCCAACACGCCAAAGAAGCGGTTGAGCTTGCCAAAGCAAACTTAACGACTTCACAAAACCAACTTGAGGCTAATCAAGCCTTATTGCTAGACGGGCCTTTAAGTGAACAACCCCAAATTCAAAGTGCGGTCAGTAATTTGAAACAAGCTTGGTTGAATTTAGAACGCACAAAAATCCGCAGTCCAATTAAAGGCTATGTGGCTCGTCGCAATGCGCAAGTAGGACAAGCGGTTTCTGTTGGTGGAGCATTAATGGCAGTGGTGACTACCGATCAAATGTGGTTAGACGCCAACTTCAAAAAACACAATTAACCCATATGCGAATTGGTCAGCCGGCTGAAATTCATTTCGACCTTTATGGAAAAGATAAAACCTTTAATGGAAAAGTCGTCGGAATTGAAATGGGGACAGGCAGCGCATTCTCATTATTACCCACTCAAAATGCAACCGGTAACTGGATCAAAGTGGTGCAACGCGTGCCTGTGCGAATTCAATTAGATCCGCAACAGCTTATTGAAAACCCATTACGTATCGGTCTTTCTGCTACCGTGAAAGTAAATGTGAGTGATAGCCAAGGCGAAACCTTGCGTAACCAAGCACCAGGCACAACACTTTATTCCACAAATGTGCTGCAATATGATGAAAGTGCGGTCAATAATTTGATCGAATCTATTATTCGCGACAATAGCTATTAGGTTCCGTTATGCCGCAATCTCATTTCAAACCGCTACAAGGCGGTGCACTGGTTATTCTCACGTTAGCGCTCTCGCTTGCGACTTTTATGCAGGTGTTGGACTCCACCATCGCTAACGTTGCCATTCCGACTATTGCAGGGGATTTAGGGGCGTCATCCAGCCAAGGCACATGGGTCATCACCTCGTTCGGTGTGGCCAATGCGATCTCAATTCCTATCACCGGTTGGCTGGCAAAACGTTTCGGTGAAGTGCGGTTATTTTTAGTCTCATCTTTACTTTTCGTCCTTGCCTCTTGGCTTTGTGGCATTTCACACAGTTTGGAAATGTTGATTATTTGCCGCGTCATTCAAGGTGCTGTTGCCGGTCCTATCATTCCTCTTTCACAAAGTTTATTACTCAATAACTATCCGCCTAAAAAACGAGGCATGGCACTGGCATTTTGGTCAATGACCGTAGTGGTTGCCCCTATCTTCGGACCAATTCTGGGAGGCTGGATCAGCGATAACATTCATTGGGGTTGGATCTTTTTCATCAATGTTCCCATTGGATTGGCTGTCGTCTTAATGAGTTGGAAGATTTTAGGCAATAGAGAAAGCCAAATTTCTCATCAGCCTATTGATACCGTAGGACTTGTTTTACTGGTTCTCGGCGTAGGTTGTTTACAATTAATGCTGGACCAAGGAAGAGAACAAGATTGGTTTAATTCAACGGAGATTATTGTTCTCACCGTGATTGCGGTCGTATGCTTGATCGCGCTCACCATTTGGGAACTCACTGATGACAATCCCGTTGTAGATATTTCACTGTTCAAATCACGCAATTTTAGCGTAGGCTGCCTTTCAACCAGTCTCGCCTTTTTGGTGTATTTGGGGTCTGTTGTGCTTATCCCCCTTCTACTCCAACAAGTTTATGGCTACACCGCCACCTGGGCTGGGCTCGCAGCTGCCCCAGTGGGATTATTACCAATTTTACTGTCTCCTATCATCGGTAAATTTGGGCATAAAATTGATATGCGAATTTTAGTCACAATCAGCTTTATGGTTTATGCCCTAACCTTCTATTGGCGAGCCGTGACCTTTGAGCCTGAAATGACCTTTACCGATGTTGCCTTGCCACAATTTGTGCAAGGTTTAGCGGTCGCCTGCTTCTTTATGCCGCTGACCACCATCACGCTTTCGGGCTTACCGCCAGAAAAAATGGCTTCGGCATCGAGCTTATTTAATTTCCTTCGAACCCTTGCCGGCTCAGTGGGAACATCCCTCACAACCTTTATGTGGTATAACCGCGAAGCCGTGCATCATACTCAACTCACAGAAGCGATTAATCTATACAACCCGATTTCCCAACAGTTCTTCCAAACCATGACAAATTTGGGTTTAAGTGAAGAACAAACTGCCTCATATCTCGCGAAACAAATCACCGCTCAAGGCTTTATTATTGGCGCCAATGAGATATTTTGGTTATCTGCGATAATTTTCTTAGCATTATTTGTTATCGTCTGGTTCGCCAAACCACCTTTTGGAAATCGCCATTAAAAAACCTCAAAAAAATAACCGCACTTTTCCATCTGAAATGACAAAAATTTGTAATTGGGGAAGGGTGAAA
This sequence comes from Parahaemophilus parainfluenzae, assembly GCA_959020685.1. Lineage (GTDB taxonomy): Bacteria > Pseudomonadota > Gammaproteobacteria > Enterobacterales > Pasteurellaceae > Haemophilus_D > Haemophilus_D parainfluenzae_T. The sequence goes on from CAUETL010000064.1 coordinate 2,491, forward strand.
AGCGAAGAGATTTTGCAAAATGTCGTTTCTGCAAACCTAAAACATGCACAAAAAAATAGAAAACTTGTGTACGTTATACTAATATGCACAAAATATTTAAAATATTGTGCATGTTATATAAACGTGCACAAGAAATCATACTTTTTTATACATGAAGGAAGTCATTGTGAGCAACTATCAAATTCCAGACTTATTTACCCTGGGTGAAATAGAAAGTAAAGCCGTATTGAAAGCGTGTAATACGGCGCATCAAGCACTGGGAGAGCTAAAAGGTGTGGTACAGACAATGCCTAATCAGAATATTCTATTGGGGACATTACCCTTGCAGGAAGCGAAAGAAAGCTCAGAAATTGAAAATATTATTACCACACAAGATGATTTATATCAGAGCAATGTTTCTACTCACCAATTTACTACAGCGGCCGCAAAAGAAGTCCATTACTATGCGCAAGCCATGTCATTAGGCTTTGACTCCGTCCGTTCCGATAAATTAATTACACTCAATCTAATTAAAGAAATTCAAGCTGCATTGGAAGGAAACAATGCGGGTTTCAGAAAGCAGCAAGGAACGGGGCTGGTAAATCAAACGACAAAAGAAATCGTTTATATGCCACCGCAAAATCCTACTGATATTGAAAAATATATGTCTGATTTAGAAAGATTTATCAACGATTCGGTACAACTTGATTACGATCCCTTAGTTAAGATGGCTCTGATTCATCACCAGTTTGAAAGCATTCACCCGTTTTATGATGGCAACGGTCGGACAGGACGAATTTTAAATATTCTATATTTAATTCAGCAAGATTTACTCGATACTCCTATTCTGTATCTTTCCCGATATATCAATAGAAATAAAATAAAATACTACCAGTTATTGCAGTTTGTTCGAGATAGTCAAAACTGGGAATCATGGTTGATATTTATACTAGAAGGCATTACAGAAACCGCAAAACGAACAGTAACCTTAATCAATGAGATTAAGAGCTTAATGCAAAATCATAAACAGCTCATCCGCAATAAATTACCACAGATTTACAGCCATGAGCTGATTAATAATCTGTATAAACACCCTTACACAAAAATTGATTTCGTCGTAAAAGACTGTCAAATCCATCGAAATACCGCAAGAACTCGTTTAGAATCCTTGGTCAAAATCGGTATTTTGGAGAAGGAAAAAATTGGAAAAGAAAATTTTTATATTAATATAGCCTTATATGAGTTATTGATGGAGCAATAGAGATTCTCAGAATTCTCAACATGGCTTGAAAACGCTCTATATTCAATCAGCTAGTAAAAATATCCAATGTTGTAATACAATTCTAGTAAATAACCGCACTTTGATGATGCTCAAAAGTGCGGTTGTTTTTTCTAGCCTTTTGCTAAGATATCTTTCAGGAATCTCGCAGTATGCGAACCTTTGACTTTAGCCACGTCTTCCGGTGTGCCAGTCGCGATAATTTGGCCACCGCCACTGCCCCCTTCAGGACCAAGATCCACAATCCAGTCTGCGGTTTTGATCACATCTAAGTTGTGTTCGATCACCACGATGGTATTACCTTGATCGCGCAAGCGATGTAACACGTCGAGAAGCTGTTTAATATCGGCAAAATGCAAGCCGGTTGTTGGCTCATCCAAAATATAAAGAGTTTTACCAGTATCGCGTTTTGAAAGCTCTGTCGCTAACTTAACGCGTTGCGCCTCACCACCTGAAAGTGTGGTAGAAGACTGACCTAAACGAATATAAGACAAACCTACATCCATTAGGGTTTGCAATTTACGCGCAATCATTGGGATGGCATCAAAAAATTCGCGGGCTTCTTCCACCGTCATATCTAATACTTGGTGAATTGTTTTGCCTTTGTATCGGATCTCCAAGGTTTCACGGTTATAGCGTTTACCTTTACATTGATCACAAGGTACATACACATCCGGCAAGAAGTGCATTTCAACTTTAAGCACACCATCACCTTGGCATGCTTCACAACGACCACCACGCACGTTAAAACTAAAACGTCCTGGGTTATAACCACGTGCGCGCGCTTCTGGCACGCCTGCAAATAATTCACGAATTGGGGTAAATAAGCCCGTGTAAGTCGCTGGGTTAGAACGTGGTGTACGGCCGATTGGGCTTTGGTTAATATCGATCACTTTATCGAAATATTCCAAGCCTTCAATGGATTTATAAGGTGCAAAATCCGTTTTTTCCGCACGATTTAAGGCGTTTTGTGCCAATGGGAATAACGTATCATTAATTAGCGTTGATTTGCCTGAACCTGATACCCCTGTGATACAAGTAAATAAGCCCACTGGAATCTCTAAATTCACACCTTTCAGATTATTCCCTGTCGCGCCTTTTAATTTTAAAAGTTTGCTTTTATCAAGTGCGGTTCGTTTTTTCGGAATTTCGATTTTTTCTTCACCCGATAAGAACTTACCTGTAATCGAATTTGGGTTTGCCATAATCTCTTTGGCTGTCCCTTGTGCAATCACTTGACCACCATGCACACCCGCCCCAGGACCAATATCAATAATATGATCCGCTTCTCGAATGGCATCTTCATCATGTTCCACCACAATTACAGTGTTACCCAAATTACGCAAGTGAATCAGCGTATTTAGCAAGCGCTCATTATCTCGTTGATGCAAACCGATGGAAGGTTCATCCAACACATACATGACGCCCACTAATCCCGCACCAATCTGACTCGCAAGACGAATACGTTGGGCTTCACCACCCGAAAGGGTTTCGGCAGAACGAGAAAGGGAAAGATAATTCAAACCCACATTCACTAAAAATTCTAACCGCTCTCTGATCTCTTTCAGGATTTTTTCTGCAATTTGTGCTTTTTGACCGGTTAAAGTAAGCCCTTGGAAAAATTCAAGGCTTTCACCAATGCTTTTCTCTGAAATTTGTGGCAAGTTAATATTACCGATATACACGTTTCGAGCTTCTGGACGAAGACGCGAGCCACCACAATCTGCACAAGGGCGATTGCTGATATTTTTCGCCAATTCTTCGCGCACAGACATGGATTCCGTTTCTTTGTAACGGCGCGCCATATTATTCAAAATCCCTTCAAAAGGATGTTTGCGGATCACCACATCGCCACGGTCGTTCATGTATTGGAATTCAATTTCTTCCTTGCCTGAACCATGCATCACAATATCTTTAATTTTCTGTGGTAAATCTTCGTATGGCGTTTCAATATCAAATTTATAATGTTTCGCCAACGAGGTAAGCATTTGATAATAATAGAAATTACGGCGATCCCAACCTTTCACTGCCCCACCTGCGAGGGAAATGCTTTCATTTTGCACCACACGGCTTTCATCGAAGAACTGCTGAACACCTAAGCCATCACAAGTTGGACACGCCCCTGCCGGGTTATTAAATGAGAACAAGCGTGGCTCTAATTCCGGTACAGAATAGCCACAATGAGGACAAGCAAAGTTTGCCGAGAAAACTAATTCTTCAGCCTTAGGATTATCCATATCAGCCACCACAGCCGTACCACCAGAAAGCTCCAAAGCCGTTTCAAAGGATTCGGCCAAACGTGTGGTTAAATCTGACCGCACTTTAAAACGGTCCACCACCACTTCAATGGTATGTTTTTTCTGTAAAGCAAGCTCTGGCGGATCAGATAAATCACAGATTTCACCATCAATTCTTGCGCGAATATAACCTTGTGCCGCTAAGCTATCTAACAGCTTAACATGCTCACCTTTACGGTTTTTCACCACAGGCGCAAGCAACATCATTTTGCTTTCTTCAGGCAAGCTTAGGACTTTATCTACCATTTGACTGATGGTTTGCGCGGTTAATGGCACATCATGCTCCGGACAACGCGGCTCCCCTACGCGAGCAAACAGCAAACGCAAGTAATCATAAATTTCTGTGATCGTGCCCACTGTTGAACGCGGGTTATGAGAAGTGGATTTTTGCTCAATAGAAATCGCCGGCGACAATCCCTCAATCGAATCCACATCCGGTTTTTCCATCAAAGAAAGGAATTGACGCGCATAAGCAGAAAGCGATTCCACATAACGGCGCTGCCCTTCTGCATAAAGCGTATCAAATGCTAAAGAAGATTTGCCCGAACCGGACAAACCTGTAATCACAATTAATTTATCACGCGGAATGGTTAAATTGATGTTTTTGAGGTTGTGAGTTCTAGCCCCACGAATGTCGATAGTATCCATAAAAAAAGCGATTGCCTTAAGAAAATAAATTCAAAAATTGCGACCATTATCGCATATTTCAATATCTGTGCAAATATCCAGTTAATTTTTATGGATCTTTTGTTTCTTTTAAGGCAAAATAGCAAAAATTTTTCATCTTATTTCTAAAATATAGAGGATTCTATGGCAGGTATTAATAAAGTAATCATCGTGGGTAATTTAGGTAATGACCCTGAAATCCGCACGATGCCAAATGGCGAAGCGGTAGCAAATATCAGCGTGGCAACAAGTGAAAGCTGGACAGATAAAAACACTGGCGAACGCCGTGAAGTGACCGAATGGCACCGTATCGTGTTATATCGTCGTTTAGCGGAAATTGCGGGTCAATACTTACGCAAAGGTTCACAAGTTTATGTTGAAGGTCGTTTAAAAACCCGCAAATGGCAAGATAACAATGGCCAAGATCGTTACACCACTGAAATCCAAGGTGATAACTTACAAATGTTAGGTGGTCGCAATCAAGAGATGGGCGGTTATGCACCTGCACAATCAGCACCACAACCAAGCTATCAATCTCGTCCAGCTCAATCTGCGCCAGCGCCACAAGCTGAGCCACCAATGGACGCATTTGATGATAACATTCCATTCTGAATTGTATTGGTACAAGATTATCAATACGCAGTGGGATTTTTGCGATTTACAAATTTTCACGAAAATCCCTCTGTTTTTTATGGTTAGATACCACTATTCCACTTTAAACATCCCCATCATACCGAGATTTTCATGTTCCAAAATATGGCAATGGTACATTTTCAACCCAGTGTGTCCTTGCTTAAAGCGAATAATCACTTTTTCATAAGGGCGCAAATTGACTACATCTTTTAACGCCCTGCCTTCTGGCTTGAAGGTTTTGCCGTTTAATGTATGTTGAATCACTTCAAATTGAGTGCCGTGCAAATGGAACGGATGATCCATATGGCTTTCATTGAAAATTTCCCACTGTTCCACTTCATTCAATTTGGCAACAAAATCAATACGGTTCATATCAAAGGTTTGACCGTTGATTAAGAACATACCATTCATCATTGGTGGAATAGGGTTGTCCGTTGGTGTTGTAGTAGCGTGATGTGTACCGTGATTCATCATTGGCATATTCGTATGGTTCATCATTTTTTCACTAAAGCGAATTTGGCGAACCTGCTTTGGCTCATCCCAGTTAGGGAAGGACCTTAAGCTTTCAGGTAACTGAACAGGTTCTGATTTCACCTGAATTGTGGCTAAAGTGAGATCTTTAGGCTGTTCTTGCACCATCATCTTACGGCGATCATAATAACCGCTTTGTAAATTGACTGTTCCTTGCGTTTCACCCACCATAATCACTTCAACGCGTTCGGCTGGTGTAAGTAGCAGTTCATCAACAGGCGAGCGAGGTTTTTCAAGTAAACCACCTTCGGTACCCACCACAATCCATTTCACCCCTGGAATGTTTAAACGAAAATAACGAGCGCTAGTGGCATTCCAAAGACGGATTCTTTCATTCGTTTTCACTTGAATCTGGGGCTGATATTGACCGTTGATTAACACAAATTCACCCTCACGACCGTTCATCCAATCTAACATCGTGTTTGCTGGAATGGTGCCATCGGCATTTAAACGCAGATCGGAAATCACCCAATGTTGTTCAGGAAGGTGTGCAAGCGGATCATTTTTCGCTTTAACAACGAAAGTGCCTGCTAAGCCTTTATAGACTTGTTCGGAAACATGGTCATGTGGATGAGGGTGGTACCAATATGTCCCAGCACTGCCTTGAGGTAGCGTAAAGCGATAGACTTTTTTCCCTTGCGGTTCAACCATATCCATCGGGTTACCATCCGCTTCATTTGGTACATCTAAGCCGTGCCAATGTACTGTTGAGGGTTGTGGTAGGTGATTGATAAATTCAATTTCTACGGCATCGCCTTCAAATACTTCAATTTGTGGCCCTGGTAGTTGTCCGTTATAAGCCCAAAATTCCGTTTCTTTATTGTCTGCGAGGCGAATTTTAATTGGCTCTGCTTTTAAAGTGGCTTTGAACAGTCCAGCTTGAGTCGATTGATTAGCAAGTTTTGGTAATATCCCATTAAGCGATAAACCTGAAGGCATTGCCTCAGTTGGCATTAGGCCAGTAGGTACTGAATGCATCATCGCCATATTGCCATGTTGTGCGTGGTTCATCATATTCGCAAGGCTATAAAACGAGCTACTGGCTAAGCTAATTCCAATTCCATAACGTAAAAAATCTCGACGTTTCATTCTTTCCCCCCCTATTGGTTATAGGATTTAAACACTTCACTTTCACCGTTTTTCTTAATCAAAACAACATCATAAGGATCTTTGCGTCCGCCGTATGCTTCACCGTCCATACCTGGTGAACCAATTGGCATTCCCGGTGCAGACAAGCCTATTGCATCGGGTTTTTCTGCGAGTAAACGTTTGATATCCTCAGCAGGTACATGTCCTTCAATCACATAGCCATCAATCACGGCTGTGTGGCAAGAAGCATGTTCATATTTAATGTTAAAGCGCTTATGAGCATCATAATTGCCTGTTTCGTTGACTTTAACCTCAAAACCGTTTTTCTGCATATAGCTGATCCATTCATTACAACAGCCACAAGTCGGGCTTTTCCACACTTCCATAGAAAGTGTTTGTGCTTGAGCAAAAGCGGTTATGCCTAAACTTAAAAGCAACAATGAGCGGGTGAATTTATGTAATTTCATAAGATGTCCTTATTTTTTATTGAGATTGAATGGACATCATGTTAAAGCTTAACCTAGGGTTAAGCTCAAGGGATTTGAAAAAATAATTTGCAAATTTTTCTCAAAATCCTACCGCTTGTTTTTCAATATGTATGAAATCTTTACTATAATACAGTCTCATTACTCAGGAGTAATAATGCACACATTCCATCCCAAATCACTTGTCTGGACAAGAGCGCCGCAAGCTTTTGAAATATCAGAAAATAAAATAACCATCACCACAGTACCACATACGGATTTAAAGCAGTCAATGTGTTTTTGCGTGAACACCCCAATTTAAACATTCATTAGGTATAATAATAAAAACCTTAAACAGAATATCATAGCAAAATGAATTTAAAACCAGTTAAAAATCAAACTTCCCAATACGAAGAGTGGGCAAGAGAAAAAGTCAAAAAAGCTATATCCCCAACCTGAAGAACGGGGCTTTACGGCGCAAAAATGGTAAATTTGACTGGTTAAAAATTGAAGGCAAAATAA
>CAUETL010000065.1:0-9926 GCA_959020685.1 Parahaemophilus parainfluenzae
ATGTATTTGGAAGGGCAGGGTGTAGAGCAAGATTACGATAAGGCTGTAAAATTATACCTTCCATTGGTACAAGAAAATTTTCCATATGCGAAGCATTACCTTGGACGTTTATATCTAGAAGGACTTGGTGTTCCTTTGGATGTTAATAAGGCAATTCAATTATTGACTGAGGCATCAGATGTAGTTGATAAAGCTGGGTATGATTTAGGCCAGATTTATAAAGAAGGATATAAGGTGCCTATAAGTTCAGAAAAATCATCTAAATTTTTTAGAAAATCATGTAAGTTAGGTTATCAATTAGCCTGCCAAGAATATGATATGAATATTAAGAAAATGGCAAAAATGATAGGTGTCTCAGAAGAAACATTAAAATATATGGATAATAAAGAAAATTAATTTATAAGGTTATTTAACCTGTTATATTTAAAATATTCGGAGGAATAAATTCCTCCTTACCAAAAGAGAGCAACAATGACACAAAAATTCGAAATGGCAGACCGTTTTAATCCGTCTGCGGTAGAACAAGCCCTTTATCAACATTGGGAAGAGAGCGGTTATTTTAAACCGTCTGAAAATGAAAACGCGCCGAGCTATTGCATTGCGATTCCGCCGCCGAATGTAACGGGTTCCCTACACATGGGGCATGCTTTCCAACAAACCCTAATGGATACCTTAATCCGTTTTAACCGTATGGAAGGGCATAATACCTTATGGCAAGCAGGGACAGACCACGCGGGTATTGCAACCCAAATGGTGGTGGAACGTAAAATCGCCGCAGAAGAAGGCAAAACTCGCCATGATTATGGTCGTGAAGCGTTCATCAACAAAATTTGGGATTGGAAAGCCTATTCTGGTGGCACAATCAGCCAACAAATGCGTCGTTTAGGTAACTCAATCGACTGGGAACGTGAGCGTTTCACCATGGATGATGGTTTATCTAACGCGGTAAAAGAAGTGTTTGTTCGCTTGCACGAGGAAGGTTTGATTTACCGTGGCAAACGCTTGGTGAACTGGGATCCAAAACTTCATACCGCAATTTCCGATTTAGAAGTGGAAAACAAAGAGAGCAAAGGCTCCCTTTGGCACTTCCGCTATCCGTTAGCTAATGGTGCAAAAACGGCAGATGGTAAAGATTATTTAGTCGTCGCAACCACGCGTCCAGAAACCATGTTGGGCGATACGGCGGTTGCGGTGCATCCTGAAGATGAGCGTTACCAATCTTTAATTGGTAAAACTGTCGTTCTACCATTGGCAAACCGTGAAATTCCGATTATTGCCGATGAATATGTTGATCGTGAATTCGGTACCGGTGTAGTGAAAATCACCCCTGCGCACGACTTTAACGACTACGAAGTGGGTAAACGTCACAGCTTGCCGATGGTTAACGTGTTAACCTTAAATGCAGATATCCGTGATGAAGCGGAAATTATCGGTACTGATGGCAAACCGCTTGCGGGCTATGAAGCGACTATTCCTGCGGATTATCGTGGTTTAGAGCGTTTCGCTGCACGTAAGAAAATCGTGGCAGATTTTGAAGCGCTTGGTTTATTAGATGAAATTAAACCACATGATTTGAAAGTGCCTTATGGCGACCGCGGTGGTGTGCCGATTGAGCCGATGTTAACCGACCAATGGTATGTGAGCGTGAAACCGCTTGCTGATGTGGCGATTAAAGCGGTGGAAGATGGCGAAATCCAATTCGTGCCGAAACAATACGAAAACCTTTACTTCTCTTGGATGCGTGATATTCAAGATTGGTGTATCTCTCGCCAACTTTGGTGGGGACACCGTATTCCGGCGTGGTATGACGCGGAAGGTAACGTTTATGTTGCGCGTAACGAAGCAGAAGTGCGGTCAAAATATAACTTAGATTCTGCGGTTGAACTTAAACAAGATGAAGACGTGTTAGACACCTGGTTCTCATCAGGCTTATGGACGTTCTCTACTTTAGGTTGGCCAGAGCAAACTAAAGAGCTCAAAATGTTCCACCCGACAGATGTGTTAATTACCGGCTTCGACATCATCTTCTTCTGGGTTGCGCGTATGATTATGTTTACGATGCACTTCGTAAAAGATGAAAACGGTAAACCACAGGTGCCATTCAAAACCGTGTACGTAACGGGCTTAATCCGTGATGAAAACGGACAAAAAATGTCGAAATCGAAAGGTAACGTGCTCGATCCAATCGATATGATTGACGGTATCAGCCTTGAAGATTTACTTGAAAAACGTACCGGCAACATGATGCAACCGCAGTTGGCAGAGAAAATTGCCAAAGCGACCCGTAAAGAATTTGCTGAAGGTATTGCGGCTCACGGTACAGACGCATTACGTTTCACATTAGCGGCATTGGCTTCAAACGGTCGTGACATTAACTGGGATATGAAACGTTTAGAAGGCTACCGTAACTTCTGTAATAAATTGTGGAATGCAAGCCGTTTCGTATTAACGAATGAAAAATTAGACTTAAGCGAAGGTGAGATCGAGTTCTCATTGGCAGATCGTTGGATTCAATCAGAATTCAACCGCACAGTGGAAACTTTCCGTAACTCATTAAGCCAATATCGTTTTGACCTTTGTGCCAATGCGATTTATGAGTTTACTTGGAACCAATTCTGCGACTGGTATTTAGAATTAACTAAACCAGTATTTGCAAACGGTAATGCAGCACAAATCCGTGCGGCAAGGCAAACCTTGGTTCATGTGTTAGAAAAATTATTACGTTTAGCACACCCGCTCATTCCATTTATTACCGAAGAAATTTGGCAAAAAGTGAAAGGATTTGTGGGCATTACAGCTGACAGCATTATGTTACAACCTTTCCCACAAGTGGAAGAGAACGGCTTTGATCCAGAAGCAGAAGCTGAAATTGAGTGGTTAAAAGAAGTGATCGTTGCGGTACGTAACATCCGTGCAGAAAGCAACATCGCACCAAGTAAAGGCTTAGATCTGTTATTCCGTAATTTAAGTGCAGAAAATGCAAAAATTCTCGAAAAACAGACCGCTCTTTTAAAAGCCATGGCAAAATTAGACAACGTTCAAGTGTTAGCGGCAAACGAAACAGCACCACTTGCGGTAGCAAAACTCGTCGGTAATGCAGAATTGCTCGTACCAATGGCTGGCTTTATCAATAAAGAAGCAGAGCTTGCCCGTTTAACCAAAGAGATTGAAAAATATCAAAATGAAGTTAAACGTATTGAAAACAAACTCAGCAACGAAGCTTTCGTGGCTAAAGCGCCTGAAGCGGTGATTGCGAAAGAACGTGAAAAACAAGCGGAATACCAATCTGGATTAGAAAAAATCCAAGAGCAGTATAAAGCGATTGAAGCATTGTAGTCTTTAAATAAAGAATGCGGTCAGATTTAAAATCTGGCCGCTTTTTTATTTTCTACAATATTGTTATAAGATCGAAAAATCTACTCTAGTTATTTAACACTTCAAGCAATGCCTGCACAGGATGTTTCAAGATGGCTTTTTCATATCGCTTCACTTGGCTACGGCAGGAATAGCCGGTTGCGAGACAATGATTCGGATCTTTACCTTGTAATTTTTTACCCCATGATACGTCATAAATGTCTTTTGACATGGTTTGATTTTGTACTTCATGACCAAATACACCCGCCATACCACAGCAGCCGACTTTTTCTACCTTCAAGGTTTGTCCAAATTGCGCAAAAATATGCTGCCATTCTTTGGGACTGTTTGGCATAAAGGTGGATTCAGTACAATGAGGGAATAAATGCCACTCAAAAGTGTGGTCAGATTTTGCAATATTTTTCACCGCACTTTGTAATGCGTTACTTTCTAATTGATTGGTCAGCCATTCATGTGCCGTGAGTACATGGAAATCACCGCGAGAATCGCCTAATGCTTCTTTATATTCATCTCGATAAGAAAGCACAATGGCGGAATCAACTCCGACCAAAGGCACATTTAATTTAGCGACGCGATTTAAAAACTCCGCTTGTGTTTTCGCGGTTTTACTAAAGCGAGCTAAAAAACCTTTAATATGCATGGCTTTGCCATTCGGTTTGAAAGGCAGAATGATTGGAGAGAACCCTAATTTTTGTGTGAGAGCGACAAAATCGCGAACTACTTTGGCATCGTAATAAGAGGTATAAGGATCTTGTACGATAAAGAGCATCTTCGCTTTTTCTGTGGCACTGAGACCTTCCAATTCTTCTAATTTTTTGCCTTGGTAGCCAATTTCCACTAATTGCTGTTGAAGATTTGGCTCTGAAAGGAGAGGCAAATCAGTCATACCAAGTGTTTTTTCAACCAAGCTTTGAGTAACTTTCAGTTTGGTAAAATAATTGAATAATGCCGGTTGTTTCGCCATATAAGGTGCTGCCACTTCTAAATTCGCCACAATATGATCTTTGGCTGGACGCAAATACCGGCTGTGGTAAAAATGGAAAAATTTTGCACGGAAATTTGGTACATCAATTTTAATCGGGCATTGGCTTGCACAGGCTTTACAAGCCAGACAAGTATCCATTGCTGCCTTCACTTCATTTGAGAAGTCATATTCGCCGCGCCATTTCTGTACGCTATTGCGGAAACGTTCCACAAGTGTGGTCAGTTTCACTTGTGTTTTATGAAAATCTAATTGCTCAGGTGATACGTTTTCATTCGCCATCAATCGCAACCATTCACGCACCATGGCGGCTCGTCCTTTTGGCGAGAATATGCGGTTTTTACTCACTTTCATGGAAGGGCACATAATGCTGTGCTCATCAAAGTTAAAGCAAAGACCGTTACCGTTACAGTTCATCGCGCCTTTGAATTCATCTCGCATTTGAATCGGGATTTGGCGATCATTGTCCGCACGCATTGGCGAGAGAATCGAATAGAGTTCCGCATCGCTATGAAGTGGTGTACAGATTTTACCTGGATTGAGACGATTGTTTGGGTCAAATAAGAACTTCACATAACGCAATTCTTCCCAAAGTTCGGGAGTAAAGAATTTCTCCCCATAATGAGAACGTACACCTTTGCCGTGTTCCCCCCATAGTAAACCGCCGTATTTTACGGTGAGTTCAGCAACCTCATCTGAAATTTGTTTAAAGAGTTTGACTTGTTCTTTATCGCATAGATCTAAAGCGGGGCGAACGTGCAATACACCAGCATCTACATGGCCAAACATCCCATATTGCAGATTGTGGCTATCTAATAAGGTTCTAAATTCTGCAATGTAATCTGCAAGATGTTCTGGTGGCACACAAGTATCTTCCACAAAAGGAATCGGTTTGGCTGCACCTTTCGCATTCCCCAATAGCCCCACTGCTTTTTTACGCATGGCGTAAATACGTTCAATAGAAGGTAAGTCAGAGCAAAGTTGATAGCCGATAATATGATCTTGGCCTTGTGCAATTTTTTCATCTAATTGCTGACAAAGTGCGGTCACTTGGCTGTCGATTTTTGCTTGATTGTTGCCCGCATATTCCACAATGTTTAAGCCAAGAATTGGATTTTGTTCTTCTTCTATTAAAAGTTCTTTCACTGAATGCCAAATAATATCTTGCTTAGCAAGGTTCAGTACTTTCGAATCTACCGTTTCGACTGAAAGGGCATTGGCTTTCACCATAAAAGGGGCATTGCGAAGTGCGGCATCAAATGAGCTGTACTTCACATTAATTAAGGTACGATATTTCGGAATCGGCAATAAATTGAGTTTAGCTTCGCAGATAAACGCAAGTGAACCTTCTGATCCTGTCAGAATTCGGGTGAGATTAAATTCACTTTCATCTTTATTAAAGACATTCTTAAGATCGTAACCGGTGAGAAAGCGATTGAGTTGTGGTAAATCTTGAATGATTGAGGCGCGTTTCTCTTTGCAACGTTGGAAAATTGTTTGATGTAGCGTTTTACCATTTTCTGCAAGCGGGTAGTTTTCTAAAACATCGTCAGATTTGACCGCACTTGTATCTAATATTTCACCATTCATTAAAACAGAACGTAATGCTAAAACGTGATCAGAGGTTTTTCCGTATTGTAATGAGCCTTGACCGGAAGCATCGGTATTAATCATGCCACCTAGGGTTGCACGATTACTGGTGGAGAGTTCTGGTGCAAAGAATAAACCGTGAGGTTTTAAAAATTGGTTTAATTGATCTTTTACGACGCCCGCCTGCACGCGAATCCAACGTTCTTCTATATTAAGCTCTAAAATGTTTGTCATATGGCGAGAGAGGTCAACAATAATATTGTTGTTAATAGATTGCCCATTGGTGCCTGTGCCACCACCGCGAGGTGTGAAAGTCAGCTGAAGGTATTTCTCTTTATTCGCTAATTTGGTGATGCGTACTACATCAGCGACCGATTTAGGGAATAAAATAGCTTGTGGAAGTTGTTGATAGACGCTGTTATCTGTCGCAAGACTTAAGCGGTCAGCATAATTTGAGGCAATATCACCTTCAAAATGCTGTTTTTGGAGTTCATGAAGATAATCACTTACTACATGATTAAGTTGGAGTACATTAGAAAGACGAGGCAACATAAAATCACTCACCTATATTAAAGAGAAGAAAGTGAATTTGATGATATATGAAGCTCAAAAAAAAGTCGATTTGAACAAAAGATATTTTTTGTTAGAATAGAAATCGGGTTAAAAATTAACCCGATTTTTGTGAACAAATGTTCATTTTAGGGGTTGTTTGTCTATAAAATAACCAAAAAGGGCAAAAAAAGTTTGATCTTTGGTGTTTTTATAGGATAATAACCATACTTTTGAACGTTCCTTTGGCTATGGCAAAGGAATTGAATTTGTCAAAAGGATAAGTTAGGGCAAATTCAAAACCCTAGTTAAGCAACGTTTAGAGTGTTTCTTTTTTATAAAGTTCACAATAAACAAGGAAACTTTTCTTATTAATAACGATGACTAAATAGAGGACATCAAAATGAAAAAAACTGCAATCGCATTAGTCGTTGCTGGTTTAGCAGCAGCTTCTGTAGCTCAAGCAGCTCCACAAGAAAACACTTTCTATGCGGGTGTTAAAGCTGGTCAAGCATCTTTCCACGATGGTATCAAAGCTAACACTGATGCTAGTAATCCGCGTAGCTTAGATTTTGGTACAGGTTATCACCGTAACTCTGTTACTTACGGTGTATTCGGTGGTTACCAAATCTTAAACCGTGACAACTTAGGTTTAGCGGTTGAATTAGGCTACGATGATTTCGGTCGTGCTAAATTCCGTGATGCAGGTAAAACTGTGTTCAAACACACTAACCACGGTGCACACTTAAGCTTTAAAGGTAGCTACGGTCTTGGTGGTTTAACTTCTGCTTTAGAAGGCTTAGATGTTTATGGTCGTGTTGGTGCTGCTTTAGTACGTTCTGACTATAAATCTTACGATGCAACTTCTGGTGCTCGTGACCATTCTTTAGGTGAACACAGCTTACGTGTTTCTCCAATGTTCGCGGCTGGTGTTGAATATGCATTGCCATCATTACCAGAGTTAGCATTACGTTTAGAATACCAATGGTTAGCTCGCGTAGGTAAATTACGTACTGGCGATACTGAGAACAGCTCTGTAGATTACAACCCATGGATCGGTTCTATCAACGCTGGTTTATCTTACCGTTTCGGTCAAGGTGCTGCTCCAGTTGTTGCACCTGAAGTTGTAAGCAAAACTTTCAACTTAAGCTCTGATGTAACTTTCGCTTTCGGTAAAGCTAACTTAAAACCACAAGCTAAAGCAACTTTAGACGGTATCTACGGTGAAATCGCTCAAGTTAACAACGCTAACGTAGCGGTTGCTGGTTATACAGACCGTATCGGTAAAGATGCACCAAACTTAAAATTATCACAACGTCGTGCAGACTCTGTAGCTAACTACTTAGTAGCTAAAGGTGTTCCAGCTCAAAACATTTCTGCAGTTGGTCACGGTAAAGCTAACCCAGTTACAGGTTCTACTTGTGACGCGGTTAAAGGTCGTAAAGCGCTTATCGCTTGTTTAGCACCAGACCGTCGTGTAGAAATCGCAGTTAACGGTACTAAATAATTTTATTTAGTTATCCATTAACGGATTAACATTAGAAGACCTAAACTTCGGTTTAGGTCTTTTCTTATATAAATTAAACCTATAATTGAAGGAATTTTTGAATGAAAAAGTGGATTATCTTGATTATTATCGCCGTTGCTGCAGGTTTTGGCTTAATGTCTAGCTACAATGGCTTAGTAAAAGCAGAAACTGAAATTGATTCTGTTTGGGCTAATGTTGAATCATCTTATCAACGTCGTGCTGATTTAATTCCAAACTTAGTGAATACTGTAAAAGGTCAAGCTAATTTTGAACAGCAAACATTAACCAATGTAATTGAGGCTCGCGCAAAAGCGACACAAACTAAAATTGATCCGTCTAATTTAACGGAAGAACAATTAAACGAATTCCAACAAAACCAAAATCAAGTAGGTTCAGCATTATCTCGCTTACTTGTTACTGTAGAACAATACCCACAATTAAAAGCGAATGAAGGTTTTATGAACTTACAAGCGCAACTTGAAGGTACAGAAAACCGTATTAATGTCGCTCGTAATAAATTTAATGAAGCTGCACGTATTTATAATGAAAAAGTACGTCAATTCCCAACTAAATTAGCGGCAATGATTTTTGGTTTTAAAGCTAAACCTTACTTTAAATCAGCTGCAGGCGCTGAAAACGCACCAACTGTAAACTTTAACTAAGGTTTATCTATGCCATTCTTTTCCAGAATTCCGGTAGATAAAAAGCAAATCGAGGCGGCGATTAGTCGCCTCGAAAGCTTAAGTTCGGCTGAGTTACGTGTTTATATTGAACGCAAAGTACCAAAGGCTTCAGCACAACTGTCTGCAATGGAACGTGCTTTAGAAGTGTTTGATGAACTGGAAATGCATAAAACAGCGGCACAAAATGCCGTGTTGATTTATGTGGGATATAAAAATCATCTCTGTGCAATCGTAGGTGATAAAGGCATTCATCAATTTGTTGATGTAGCTTATTGGCAGTTACAATGCGATTTAATGATTGAGCAGTTTAAACAAAAAGCTTATACACAAGGCATTGTCGATGCGATTGATCGTATCAGTGATATTTTATCTCGCCATTTCCCTATTCAGCCTGATGATGTGAATGAATTATCTAATGAGGTAATTATTAATGGCTAAGCTTTTATCTTTTATGAAAAGTGCGGTTGTTTTTAGCCTTGTTTTTTTTGCTCAAATGGTTGTTGCGGCAGAATTTCCGCCTGCACCAAATCCTTTCCATTACATAAACGATTACACCAACACACTTTCATCAGAACATAAGCAAATTTTAGAAAATAAACTGATTGCTTATAGTAAAGAAACGAGTTCACAAATCGCTGTTGTTTTGGTTCCGACAACCGGTGAATATGAAATTGCTGATTATACCTTTGCTTTAGGTGATAAATGGGGCATTGGACGTAAAAATCTGAACAATGGCGTGTTGATGCTGATTGCGAAAAATGATCGCAAAGTTTTTATCGCAACAGGGCAAGGTTTAGAAGGTGTTTTGCCAGATGCTTTTTTATCGCAAGTCATCCGTTCGGCAATTTTGCCACAATTTAAACAAGGCCAATATGCCCAAGGTATTAATGATGGCTTAAACCAAATTATTGCTGCAAGTAAAGGCGAGTTTGATGCTGCACAAGTTGAAGAAGATGCGTTCGATAAGTACATCCCATTCTTAATGGTATTGGCATTTATTGCTATTGTATTATTTGGTGAATTCCAATATCACAAAGATGAAGTATATATTAGCCCGAATCAACGTGACCAACTGAATAAAATCATTCGTCAAAGTACGATTTCTCGTCGCCGTGGTGGCGGTTCTGGTTTCGGAGGCGGATTTGGTGGAGGCTTCGGTGGCGGTGGTTCTTCCGGTGGTGGCTTTGGTGGCGGTGGCTTCGGCGGCGGTGGAGCAGGT
>CAUETL010000066.1:0-9926 GCA_959020685.1 Parahaemophilus parainfluenzae
CACCTTCTGAAATTGAGGATGTAACAGGTAAGCAATCCCTTATTGAATTTTTATTGCAAAATCCGACCGCACTTGGACAGGCAAGCCGTCAGCAATTTGGTGATGAACTCCCTTATTTGTTAAAGATTTTAGATGTTGAAAAACCGTTATCGATTCAATTGCACCCGACTAAGGCCCAAGCTGAAAAGGGCTTTGCGGCTGAAAATGTAAAAGGGGTTGCATTAACAGATAGCACACGGACTTATAAAGATCGAAATCACAAACCAGAAATGATGATTGCTTTATCTGATTTCTGGCTTTTACATGGTTTTAAAACAAAATCTCAAATCCTTACCACATTAAATGCACGCCCCTCTTTGCAACCTTTGGCTGAAAAACTTGGTACACAAAACCTTGCTGAATTCTATGCAGATGTGATGTTGGCGGATCAATCAACGCTCGCAAATTGGCTATTGCCCATTATTGAAGCCAACCAACAGCCTTATAAAAATGGCGAGCTGGCGCTAGACAACCCCGATTATTGGGTGCTTTATACCATGGAAGCCATGGCAATTTCGCCTGAAAAATTAGATGCTGGCTTGGTGTGTTTTTATCTCTTTAATATCGTGCATTTAAAAGAAGGAGAGGGCATTTTCCAAGATGCGGGTATTCCTCATGCTTACCTTCGCGGACAAAACGTGGAGTTAATGGCATGTTCTGATAATGTGATTCGTGGTGGCTTAACACCAAAATATGTTGATATTGTTGAATTATTAAAAATTGTGGATTGTCGTGAAGTGACACCTCAAATTATCTCAGTCGCACCTCACAATCAGTCAGAATTTACTTATAAAACGCCAGTAAAAGATTTTGCTTTAGCTCAAATTCGTGTTGACCCCGAGCAGCAAACAGAAGTGAATCTTCAAAGTGCGGGTATTTTGTTGGTGATGCAAGGCGAGCTGAAAATACAAGAAAAATCAACCGCACTTACCTTGAAACAAGGTGAGTCAGCATTCATTACAGCGGATTCTAACGTTGAGATAATGAGTGAAAAAGGCGGTTATGCCTTCTTGGCAAAATTACCATAAAAATTAATGTGATAAGTATCACGATTTATAAACTTATCACTAGATTAGTCGAAGATTTTAGGTATAGTGGGCGTCATTCAGGCGCCCTTTTTTATATGTCTAAATTGCATTGGGAGTTTTTATGTCGTTGCCTCGCTATTTTGAAGATCCACAAACCTTACATGTGAATACCACACCACATCATGCTTATTTTATTCCTTTTTCTTCAACAGAAAGTGCGGTCAAAAAGACACGAGAATTTTCCCCTTACTTTACTTTACTAAATGGTGAATGGGATTTTGCTTATTTTGAAAGCTATACTCATTTGCCTCAAGATTTCCTTCATTTTTTATTTACAGATAAAATCCCCGTCCCTTCCAATTGGCAAAATCATGGTTACGACAATCATCAATATACCAATGTAAATTATCCTTTTCCTTTTGATCCCCCTTATGTGCCCATTGAAAATCCTTGTGGTTTGTATCATCGTGTCTTTAATGTCGAAATCAATGCCGAAAAACGGTATCTCTTAAATTTTGAAGGGGTAGATAGCTGCTTATTTGTGTATGTGAATCAACAATTTGTGGGCTACAGCCAAATTAGTCATTGCACTAGCGAATTTGATATCACTGATTTTTTACAACAAGGGGAAAATCATTTACATGTTTTAGTGCTGAAATGGTGTGATGGTAGTTATTTGGAAGACCAAGACAAATTCCGAATGTCTGGTATTTTCCGAGATGTTTATCTGTTAGCACGAGAAAGAAATTATTTACAAGATTTTTTCATTCAAACTCAATTGGATCAAGAACTTACTAGGGTTCAATTACATGTGGCCTGTCAGTTTGTTGGAAGTGAACAATCTATCTCTTGGCAATTATTTGATCCTCAAGGCAAATTGATAATTGAACAAAAAGGGCATGCATTTCATGCTGAAATTGAAAATGCACAATTATGGCATGCAGAGAACCCTCGCTTATACACGTTGATTTTGCAATATGGATCAGAAGTGATTTGCCAAAAGGTCGGCTTGCGTCATATCGAAGTAAAGAATGGCGTAATGTTATTTAATGGGCAAGCGATTAAGTTTAAAGGCGTTAATCGTCACGATAGCGATCCGAAAACGGGTTATGTCATTAGTCGAGAACAAGCGTTGCAAGATTTACGCTTAATGAAACAGCATAATTTTAATGCCATTCGCACAGCGCACTATCCTAATGCACCTTGGTTTACTGAATTATGTGATGAATGTGGTTTTTATGTGATTGCAGAAAGTGATATTGAATCGCACGGTACGAATGCAGTCTATGTGGAGTCGCCAGAAACAAGCATTTTGTTAGGGGTAAAAACAGAGATTGATCATGAAGCAATTCGTCAAAAAACAATCGACAATTATTGCTATATGGCTCGAAGCCCTGAATTTAATCAAGCCATTTTAGACCGCACTTATGCCAATGTTGAGCGAGATAAAAATCGTCCTTCTATCGTGATTTGGTCATTAGGGAATGAAAGTGGCTACGGTGAGAACTTTGAGCAAGCTGCCGCTTGGGTGAAACAGCGCGATCCAAGTCGCTTAGTGCATTATGAAAATGCGATCTTTCAACATTCAGCCCATCAAAATGACACATCCAATTTAGATTTTCATAGCGAAATGTACACCAGCACGGAAGAATTGGATGCTTATTTTGCCGATGCCCAAAATCAAAAGCCGTATCTTTTCTGTGAATACTTGCATGCGATGGGGAATTCTTGCGGGGATACGGAAGATTATTTCCAAGCTATAGAACGACATACTGGCACTTGTGGTGGCTTTGTGTGGGAGTGGTGCAATCATTCGCCTTATTTGCCAAACTCAAGCAAGATGGGCTATGGCGGAGATTTTAATGACACGCCGAATGACGGTAACTTTTGTGCTGATGGATTAGTCACGGCAGACCGTCAAATTCAAAGCAATTTGTTGGAATACAAAAATGTGTATCGTCCACTTCGAGCTACCTTAAAAAATGGTCATATTGAACTCAAAAATTATTTAGATTTTACGGATGCGGCAGAGGCCATTTCGATTCATTATCAAATCACCGAAGATTTTGCTGTTATACAAGAAGGCCAAATAGATGGTTTAAACATTGCGCCAAAATCAACCGCACTTTTGCCTTTAACATTGCCGGCAAGTAACGGTTCATTACAAGTTTTAACATTGACCTATCATCAAAAAACAGAAACGGGCTTAATTCCCCAAGGGCACAGTTTGGGATTTGATCAGATCATTTTGTCGGAGCAACCTCATTTATTCGCTGATGATCTCAAATCAAATCTCCAACCGATTTCTGTTTCAGAACATGCCAATTTAATTTTAGTTAAAGTGGCAGATATTGAATACCAGTTTGATCAATATAAAGGCACTATTCAACAAATTCGCAAAGCGGGCGAGCCGTGGTTGAATCAAGCTGCCGATTTTAATATTTGGCGAGCGCCTTTAGATAATGATAGTTTAATGAAAGCACATTGGCTTGCTGCAGGTTACGATCGTGCGACGAGTCGAGTCTATGATTACCGTGTAACTGAGCAGGAAAGTGCGGTTGAAATTACCTTTAAATTAGGATTGGTTGCCGTATCAAAAGCGCGAATTCTGACATTGCATGTGGTGTATCGTATTGAGCAAAATGGATTACTTCGCATCAATATTCATGCTGAAAAACAACCGCACTTGCCATTCTTACCACGCTTTGGTTTGCGTTTCTTCCTTAATCAAGGATTTAACCAAGTGGAGTATGTAGGCTATGGTCCAACGGAAAGTTATCTGGATAAACATCACGCCACGGCTTTCGGTCGTTATAAGACAATACCAGAAAGTAATCATGTACCTTATTTAAAGCCGCAAGAAAATGGCAGTCACTATGGTTGTCGTGAAGTGAAGGTGGCGAATTCGGCTGATTGTTTTATCGTGCAAAGTCATGTGCCTTTTAGCATGAATGTTTCCCCTTATTCTCAAGAAGAATTGGGCAGTAAAAAGCACCAATATGATTTGGAGAAAAGTGGCAGTACGATCTTGTGTGTGGATTATAAAATGAGTGGGGTAGGATCCAACTCTTGTGGACCTGTATTAAAAGAACAATATCGTTTGAATGAAACGGAGTGGGATTGGTCGATCTCGCTACAAATTAACTAAGATGAAATAAAAAAGTGCGGTTGAAATTAACCGCACTTTTATGTTTTTAGCAAAAATTAAGCAACAACGTTAAATTGTTCTTTCATTAATGCTTCGAAATCAGTGCAACCGCCGATTGGTTTTTCATCGATAAAAATTTGTGGCACAGTTTCCACTTCTTTACCGACAGATTTTGATAAATCTGCTTTAGAAATACCTTCAGCGATAATATCTACATAGCGATAATCGAAATCCGCTACTTCACCTTTTAATTTTTCAGCAAGGTTTTTTGCACGTACACAATAAGGGCAGCCTGGACGACCAAAAATAACTACGAACATAAAATTTTCCTTTTATTTAAACAAAATTCCTAATGATTTTACTCTATTTCCACAAAAGCAGAAATCATTTTTCAGGATTATTGTGATTGGTGTAATATATCAACTCCTCTTTTCCTAAGGATATAACTGAATGAAATTATTGATGCTTTGCCGTGAGCCTCGCCTTTATAGCTGCCAGCGTTTAAAAGAAGCAGCGGAAAGTTGCGGGCATCAAATGGATATTTTGGATCCTAATCGTTGCATTTTAAAACTCGACAAAAATCAACCGCACTTTTCTTTGTATTATCAACAAAATGCAGAAAGTGAACCCTATTTATTGCCTGATTATGATGCTGTGTTACCACGCTTTGGGACGACAAGCACCCAAATGGGCTGTGCGGTATTGCGACATTTCCAAGGAAAAGGCGTCTATTGCCTTAATAAAGAACAAGCATTTTTAGCTGCTCGCGATAAATGGCGCAGTTTGCAGATGTTATTAGAGCAAGGTATTGCAGTACCGAATTCAGTCTTATCCGGTTGTGAAGTTGAGCCGAAACAAGCCATTAAGCAAACAACCGCGCCAATGATTATTAAAACCTTAAAAGGATCACAAGGTATTGGCGTGATTTTAGCCGAACATCCACAAAGTGCGACCAGTATTTTAGAAACGTTAAAAGATGCGAATGTGCCTGTTTTATTGCAAGATTTTGTCGAAGAGGCAAAAGGGACAGATATTCGCTGCTTTGTGATCGGTGATAAAGTCGTCGCTACAATGCAGCGTATTGGACAGGATGGCGAGTTTCGTGCAAATTTTCATCGTGGTGGCACTGCAGAAAAAGTTAAACTCACTGAAGAGGAAAAATCCATCGCCATTCGTGCAACTAAAGCTTTAGGGCTTGCGGTAGCCGGTATTGATTTGATTCGTTCAAAAGAAGGGTTATTGGTGCTTGAAGTAAATGCTAGCCCGGGGTTAGAAATGATTGAGAAGACCAGTGGCATTGATATTGCATTGCAGATGATCTTGTTTTTAGAACAGCAAGTGAAACAATAAAAGAAAAGGGCGAACTATATCATGTTCGCCCTTGTTGTTTATCCTTTTGCGTCTTGTTTAAAATCGTAATTTGGTGGTAATTCCGGCATCGTATTTTCTTCATCAAAAGGCTCGCTTGCCGGTTGATGTTGAAATTCTTTGCTATCGTGAGCCGGTTTTTCTTTACCTAATAATTGCGGTTGTAATTTGATAAAACTACTTTTATCTGAAAGCCACACATCAATAAACGCTTGTGTAAATTTTTGATCGAATTCGTGATCTAACACGGTGTCATTTAACACAAAATAGCCTTTATCCGCTAAGGCAACAAAATTTAAGATGTCGCTTGGTGAAAAATCAGGAAAGATTTCCTGCATTTTTTTCAGCCATGCGGTGGTGTCATCTTTACTTAAGTTTTGGGCTTCCATTTCTTTAGTTAAAGCAATGGCGAAATTTTTCCCTTCAACTGGTTTCTCATATTTAATCGAAAACATTAACGGACGTTCATTCTTTTCATATGACCCCGTTTCAGAATATAAGCCGACAGTATAAACATGGAATGGCCCCCATGTGTATTCAGCGTTGCCAACTGGTTGCCATTGGGCAAAAAGTGCGGTGGAAAATAAGGCTGAAATGGCAGCAATAATAAATTTCAGTTTCATAGTTTTTTTCATATCAAAAATATTGCCGTGATTATAACAAAAAAGCCCTCTAAAAAAACACAAATAAAAAGGCAGGAATACCTGCCTTTGACATCAAATTATTAGGGGAGTTTATTTTAAGCTACCCACCATATCTTCTGGACGAACCCATTTGTCGAAATCTTCGGCTGAAACTAAGCCTAAGTTAATCGCTTCTTCACGTAAGGTTGTACCATTTTTGTGTGCAGTTTTCGCAATTTTCGCTGCATTTTCGTAACCAATGTGTGTATTAAGTGCGGTTACTAACATCAATGAATTTTCCAATTGTTGTTTAATGCGTGGGTAGTTTGGTTGAATACCGGTTGCGCAGTGTTCATCAAATGATACGCAAGCATCACCCAATAATTGTGCAGATTGTAAGAAATTCGCCACCATGACAGGGTTAAATACGTTTAATTGGAAATGCCCTTGTGAGCCAACAAATGCGATAGTGGTATCGTTACCGAATACTTGTGCACACACCATGGTTAACGCTTCACATTGAGTAGGGTTCACTTTACCCGGCATGATTGAAGAACCTGGTTCATTTTCAGGAATTAAGATTTCACCGATACCAGAACGAGGGCCTGATGCTAATAAACGAATGTCGTTTGCAATTTTGAATAAGCTCATCGCTAATTGTTTAATTGCACCGTGAGTTTCCACAATCGCATCGTGTGCGGCTAACGCTTCAAATTTGTTTTCTGCAGTCACAAATGGTAAACCAGTGAATTTTGCAATGTAATCTGCTACTTTCACATCATAGCCTTTTGGTGTGTTCAAACCAGTACCTACAGCTGTACCACCAAGTGCTAATTGACTTAAGTGTGGAAGGGTATTTCTTAGTGCACGTAGACCAAAATCTAATTGTGCGGCGTATGCAGAGAATTCTTGGCCTAATGTTAATGGGGTTGCGTCCATTAAGTGAGTACGGCCAATTTTTACCACATCTTTAAATTCTGCTGATTTTTTAGCGAAAGTTTTTTGTAAACGTTCTACACAAGGAATAGTGTGTTCAACTACTTTTTTGTATGCCGCAATGTGCATTGCAGTTGGGAAAGTATCATTTGAAGATTGGGATTTGTTCACATCATCATTTGGATGGATGAATGATTTTTCACCTAATTTACCACCATGTAAAACGTGAGCACGGTTAGCCACCACTTCGTTCACGTTCATGTTTGATTGTGTACCTGAACCGGTTTGCCAAATGACTAATGGGAATTGGTCGTCTAATTTTCCTGCCAGGATTTCATCACAGGCGGTTGCGATTAAATCACGTTTCTCAGCAGGTAATACACCTAAATCACAGTTTGCGAAAGCAGCGGCTTTTTTCAAATAACCGAAAGCTTCAATAATTTCGTGCGGCATAGAGGCTGCCGGACCAATTTTGAAGTTGTTACGGGAACGTTCGGTTTGTGCTGCCCAGTATTTATCTGCAGGAACTTGAACTTCGCCCATAGTGTCTTTTTCAATACGAAATGCCATGTGATACTCCTATCATCAAAAATAAAAACAAATCTTGAAAATTCTAACACCTACGAGTTATGAATGGAATGTAACATAAAGGTAAAAAGTCACTTTTGTGATGTAGATCATAAAAGTGCGGTAAAAAATTTCCGTGTTTTTTCTATTTGCGTTAATCACCTTGTTGATGATTTATTTTTTAGTGCTTTTTTGATAAAATCCGCCGGTTTACAAAACGATAAATGGAGAAGTCGCAATCATGGCAAAAAACGCACAATTTTATCTCTTAAATCCAGAAAAGAAGATAACAGTTGAGCAACTTGCCTGTGATCTTGCCGCTCAAGCGTGGCGTTTAGGCAAGCGAGTTTTAATCGCGTGCGAAACAGAAGAGCAAGCATTTTTAATTGATGAAGCATTATGGCAACGGGATCCGAATGAGTTTGTTCCTCATAATCTTTCTGGCGAAGCAACACAATATGCACCGCCAATTGAGATTAGTTGGAAAGGCAAACGCAATGCCCAACGTCGAGATTTGCTGATCAATTTACAAATGGAAGTGCCGGATTTTAGCCACAGCTTTACACAATTAATTGATTTTGTACCAGTAGAAGAAACGCAAAAAGCTCAAGCGCGTGAACGTTATAAAATTCTTCGCTCGCAGGGTTGGACGCTTTCTACTGAAAACACTTAATATTTTTAACTTTAAAACCTAGGAAATTAACATGAATTTAAACGCTAAAGTGGCTTTAAGCCTTATTCTCGGCGCAAGCACCTTATTATCTGCTTGTGACAATAAAGAAAACACATCAACCCAAGTTGAGAAAGCGGTAAGAATACCTGCATCAACAGAAAAAGCAGAAAGTACGGTTGAAAAATCAAAAGAATTGGTGGCTGAAACTAAATCAGCCGAAAAAGTCGCTGAGAAAACAGAAACCACAGAAGTTAAAGCTGAGGCTAACAAAGCAGATGTAAAATCAGACGCAGTGAAAGCCGAAGTTAAAAAAGAGGCGAAAGCGGATGATGTGGCAGAAAAAGTATCAGAGAAAAAAGAAACCGTTTTAGCACAACAAGCTGCAACGGCTCAGAAAGCACGCGTAATTCCTGCTGACAAAGCATCGAAAGAAAGTGCTAAATATAAACAGAAAAAAGCGGTATTGAATGTGCTAGAAAAACAATATAAACAAGTTCGTTGTTCTGCTGACGCGAAAAATTTAAGTAGTGATAGTTTCTGTCGTCAAGAAGAACGCCGTTTATTCTTAGAAATTCAACGCATTAAAGATGAATTAAGAGGAATTAAGGAATAATTTCATCCTTATCAATATGAGGGCGAGATCAATTCGCCCTCAAAATTCAAAATAGATTTTTTGTGACCGCACTTTATGAACGATATTACCTTTTATCAACGCTTCGAAGCCGATATTCTCGCTGGGCGTAAAACCATCACCATTCGGGATAAATCTGAAAGCCATTTTAAAGCAGGTGATATTTTGCGTGTAGGTCGATTTGATGATAATCAATATTTCTGCACGATTGAAGTGTTAGGTGTGTCGCCGATTACTCTTGATGAACTGACGGAACAACATGCGACGCAGGAGAATATGGGATTGGATGAATTGAAAGAAGTGATTCGGGGGATTTATCCCTGTGAAGTACAGTTTTATTTGATTGAATTTATAAAAATTTAGGACTTTTATGGATAGTAAAGAGCAAAAAGCAAAATATGCTAAGCAATCTAAAATTTTTCTTTTAATATCCCCTCTTATTGCAATTCTTGGATTGTTTGATTATAGCAAGCTTAAAGGAACTGGTGGTGAGGTAAGTTTAGACTCTTTAACATTTACAGCGCAATTTCTATACCATCATGGTGGTGAGAAGGCTGTGTTATTGGGACCTCTGATCTTTGCATTACTTGTCTTTTCTACTGGACTTTTTTACTCATATAAATCCAAAAGGTAAATCATATGTTTCAGCGTATAGCTTTTCTTTTTTTGTTCATGTTTTTTTCTAATTTTGCTAATGCGATTGATGAAAATGGAATGTTTAGCGAAGCAGCTAAGTTCACTCAACAAGGAAATTATTCAGAAGCAGAAAAAATTTATAAGAAACTCTTGAATGGGAATAACCCGCAAAGAGCTGCAACTATGCTCGGTACTATAGCTGAAGAACAAAGAAAATATCCTGAAGCCATAAAATGGTATGAAAAATCAGGTGATAGCATTGCTAGGTTTAATTTGG
>CAUETL010000067.1:0-9844 GCA_959020685.1 Parahaemophilus parainfluenzae
AAAAGGTGTTAAAACACAAGAAATATCAACTGCACTTGAGCAACTTTCTATCACGCATCTGAGAAAAAATAATATGCAAAAACTCTCAGGTGGGGAAATGCAACGCGTGTTATTAGCTCGTGCGATTTTGAACAAACCCAATTTACTGGTGCTAGATGAACCAACTCAAGGGGTCGATATTAATGGTCAAGCTGAACTTTATCAGCTGATTCACCGTACTCAACAAGCCTTAAATTGTGCGGTTTTAATGGTTTCCCATGATTTGCATATCGTGATGGCGGACAGTAAAGAAGTGTTGTGCATCAATCAACATATTCGCTGTGCCGGCACACCCGAAAGTTTATCGAATGATCCAACATTTATACGCCTTTGGGGCAACCAAATCTCACAAAATGTGGGCTTTTATACGCACCATCATAATCATCATCATAATATGCACGGTGATGTTTGTAGTTGCAGTGCCAATCCATCTGAATGCCAACAATAAGGAAAAATCATGTTTGAGATTTTATTTCCCGCCTTGCTTACAGGCTTACTGCTTTCCTTAATTACCGCACCACTGGGTGCTTTTGTGGTGTGGCGTAAAATGGCTTATTTTGGTGATACCCTTTCCCACTCAGCCTTGCTTGGTGTGGCGTTAGGGATTTTCTTACAAATTAACCCTTATGTTGCCATTGTAATTTTGACGATTATTCTCGCCGTATTAATGGTTTGGCTCGAAAGTAACACGCAATTTTCAGTGGATACCCTTTTAGGCATTATCGCACACAGTTGTCTTTCCCTTGGTGTGGTTACGGTTGGCTTACTAAAAAATGTCCGCGTAGACTTAATGAGTTATCTTTTTGGGGATTTGCTCGCCATTAATTTTAACGACTTACCTTATATTGGCACGGGTGTCCTCATTGTATTAGGCACACTGCTTTACTTCTGGCAAGCCTTACTCTCCACCACTGTCTCACCTGAACTGGCTCAAGTGGAAGGCATTAACATCAAAAAAATGCGATTTATCTTGATGATTTTGACCGCACTTACAATCGCATTAAGTATGAAGTTTGTTGGAGCCCTGATTATTACATCGCTATTAATTATTCCAGCTGCAACAGCAAGACGTTTTGCAAAGACACCTGAACAAATGGTATTTATTGCCATTTTAATCAGTATGCTTTCCGTCGTTGGCGGGTTATTCCTTTCCGCCTTTTATGATACAGCTGCAGGTCCTTCTGTCGTGATTTGTTCCGCATTTTTGTTTTTGTTATCATTACTAAAAAAGGAATATTTATAATCCGCTCCAACCAGTGAAAACCATTTGCACCGCACCTTAAATCTTGATAAAGTGCGGGCAACTTTTGACGATATTTTTAGGATAAGAAATGAGCCAAGAATATTTAGATTTTGAATTACCTATTGCTGAACTTGAAGCCAAAATTGAAGCGCTACGTTCAGCATCTGATGACAAAATTGATTTAAACGATGAAATTAAACGCTTACAAAAGAAAAGCGATGAATTAACCAAAAAAACCTTTGCAAATCTTGATGCATGGCAGGTTTCTCGTATGGCGCGTCATCCAAATCGTCCATACACTCTAGATTATATCGAACATATTTTTACTGATTTCCAAGAACTTGCAGGCGATCGTGCCTTTGCGGATGATAAAGCAATTGTAGGTGGTCTTGCTCGTTTAGATGGTCGCGCTGTGATGGTTATCGGTCATCAAAAAGGCCGTACGGTAAAAGACAAAGTGACACGTAACTTTGGTATGCCGGCACCTGAAGGTTATCGTAAAGCATTACGCTTAATGCAAATGGCTGAGCGTTTTAACTTACCTATTATTACCTTTATCGACACGCCAGGGGCTTACCCAGGTATCGGTGCAGAAGAGCGCGGTCAATCTGAGGCCATTGCTCGTAACTTACGTGAAATGTCTACCTTAAAAGTGCCAATTATCTGTACGGTAATCGGTGAAGGCGGTTCCGGCGGTGCATTAGCCATTGGTGTGGGTGACAAAGTGAATATGTTGCAATATTCAACTTATTCCGTTATTTCACCAGAAGGTTGTGCGTCTATCTTATGGAAAAGTGCAGAAAAAGCGTCTACCGCAGCAGAAGTCATGGGCTTAACTGCAACTCGTTTAAAAGAGTTAGGTTTAATTGATAATATCGTTCCAGAGCCATTAGGTGGTGCACATCGTAATTATCATGAAATGGCACGCAATTTAAAACAATGTCTTGTTGAAGAACTAAACGAATTAGATACTTTCGACAAAGATGGCTTATTAGAAAGACGTTACGAACGTTTAATGTCTTACGGTTATTGTTAATAATGTATAAAAAGAGCGGTTAATTTATCCGCTCTTTTTTTGTGTTTTGAGAAATAATGCATGGATGTCAGAAAATGCATCAATGCTAAAATAAAAATAACGTAAAAGGAGTTCAAAATGAAAAATGTATTAGCAATTCAATCTCACGTGGTTTATGGATTTGCTGGTAATAAATCTGCCACTTTCCCAATGCAGCTATTAGGCGTGGATGTATGGGCACTTAATACCGTGCAATTTTCTAACCACACCCAATATGGCAAATGGACAGGCATGGTGATTCCACAAGAACAAATTGGTGAAATTGCCAACGGTTTAGATGCGATTGGAAAACTGCAAGAATGTGATGCGTTACTTTCTGGCTATTTAGGTTCAGCAGAACAAGTTGATCAAATTATCTATGCTTTAGAGAAAATCAAAGCTCGTAACCCCAATGCACTTTACTTGTGCGATCCAGTGATGCCAAATGCCGAAAAAGTCTGCGTAGTAGCTGATGGTGTACGTGAACGCTTAATTGAAAAAGCCATTCCACGTGCGGACATCATGACCCCAAATCTTTCCGAACTTCGTACGCTTTCTGACTTCCCTATCAACACCTTTGACGATGTGCTGAAAGCTGCCAAGGCATTAGTTGCTAAAGGTGTGAAGAAAGTGTTGGTTAAACACTTAGGTAAAGCAGGTAAATTAAATGATCCTGATACCTTTGAAATCATTATGGCGACACCTGAAGGCGTATGGCATTTAAGTCGTCCGCTTTATAAATTTAACTTTGAACCTGTTGGTGTGGGTGATTTAATTGCGGGTACTTTCTTGGCGCATTACTTAAACTGTGGCAATGATGTTGAAGCTTTTGAAAAAATGAATAATGCCGTGGCGGGTGTGATGAAAACCACCTTTGATTTGAAATCTTACGAACTCCAACCTATTGCTGCACGTTTTGAGATCTTAAATCCAAGCACAAACTACAAAGCTGTTAAAGTTGCCTAATGGATCTTCTTTCATTATTCCAAGCGCAAATCCCTACCACCGCCAATAAGCTTCTCATCGCTTTTAGCGGTGGTTTGGATTCAACTGCACTGCTTTCTTTAGTTAAAAAACTCAGCGAAAAACGACCGCACTTAAGCCTGCGAGCTATTCATATCCATCACGGATTAAGCCCGAATGCGGATACTTGGACGGCTCATTGCCAACAACTCTGTGAACAATTTGCGATTCCACTTATCATTGAAAAAGTCAAAGTGGAAATGCACGATGGTATTGAGGCTGGAGCAAGAGAGGCCCGTTATCAGGCTATTTCAACACATATTCAGCCTGATGAATATCTGGTCACAGCGCATCATTTAAATGATCAAACTGAAACCTTTTTCCTTGCATTAAAACGAGGTGCCGGGTTACAAGGTTTAGGCGCTATGCAAAAAGAAAGTCAATTATTCGGGATGCCTATCCTGCGTCCGCTTCTTTCTTTTAGTCGAAGTGAATTAGAAAATTACGTACAGCAAGAAAATCTGTCTTGGGTCGAAGACGAAAGCAATCAAGATAATCATTACGATCGCAACTTTTTACGCAACCAAATTTTGCCTGAATTACGCCAACGTTGGGGGCATTTTGATCATTCGGTTCAGCGTGCCGCACAACATTGTTTTGAGCAACAACAACTGATTAATGAATTATTACAGACCTGCTTTGAGCAGCACATTCTTGAGGTTCAAAAACAGTTTTCGTTCCTAAACTTTCTAGACTATTCATTGCAAAAACAAACCGCACTTTTGCGAATGTGGCTGGCTAAAAATCAGATTGCTATGCCAACACAGGTTCAATTAATGCATATTATTGATGATGTGATTAAGGCTAAAGCGGATGCCTCTCCACTATTTCAACTTGGGGAACATATTATTCGCCGTTATCAACAATGTCTCTATTTAACGGGAAAATTCACTGATTTGTCACAAACTTGTCTTGATATGCCGTTAAATCAACAGATTACCTTGCCTGATAATCTTGGTACAATTTATGCAACCCACAAGGCGAAAGGCATTTTAGTCAATTGGAACGAAAAACAGGTTCAACTTGCTGATACTCAAGAGCCGATTCAAATACGATTTGCTTATACTGGCAAAGTAAAACGCCAACATAATCGTCCTGCCGAAACCATGAAAAAAATTTGGCAAGAGCTCGGTGTTCCGCCTTGGCAACGAAATCGTATTCCACTAATTTTTTATGGTGAGACTTTACAAAGTGCGGTGGGATTTTTCCGTGTTTTTCAAAGTGAAGAGAAATAAAAATGGGTGATGATTCACCCATTTTTATTATCTAGAAAAGCGTTTAAAATGCCTGCCGTAAATTCTTTCCGTAAATAAAATCCCAGCGGCAAGGTATCAATCACTTCTCCATTTTTACCAATGCCTTTCGTGATAGCTTTGCTATTTGCACCTTTTGGACGCAATTGCATAACTTCACCAATACGCGCCGTAATCTGATCTAACTTTCCAAGCACAATATAATCCATCAACTCTTCCCAATCTTGGCGTAATTGATGTTCTTGCTCAATCGAAGGTTGCCATAAGATAGGCTGACCAATATGGCGCTCACGCAAAGGAATGTCTCGGCTGCCTTCAATGGGAATCCACAAGACTTTCGATAATTTATGACGAACGTGTGAATTTTCCCAATTTACTCCTGAGTTTTGCACCAAAGGCGCAAGGCTCACAAACGTGGTTTCCAACGGAAAACCTTCAGCATTGATGGGTAAGGTTTTTAATTCGATGCCTAAATGGGAAAAATCCTGCTCTGCTTTACTGCCGGCAGTCGCTCCTAATGCGGTTTCAAGCAACATTCCAACCCAACCTTTATCGCGTTTTAAATCAGGCGGAACGGGAATATTTAACTCATCTGCAAGTTCGCCAAAGGTTAACCCCGCAATAGATTGCGCTTTTTCTAATAAGGCTTGTTCGGTTTGTGGGATCATTCGTGGTATTTCTTCAATAATTTCGGTTTAACGTATTCTACGCCTTTGTCGATGTAAGGAATATTCTCTAATTTCAATAAAAAACGTTTTGCCGGCAATCCACCACCAAAACCAGTGATTTCACATTTTTTCCCCAATACACGATGACATGGAATGATAATACTAATGGGATTACTTCCTACTGCACCGCCAACAGCTCGCACTGCCTTGGGATTATTAATGCTTTCTGCCAACCCGCCATAACTCGCCGTTTTGCCATAAGGAATTTGACGCAATGCTGTCCAAATCGCTTGTTGAAATGCAGTGCCTTTAGGTGATAAAGGGATATTAGAGAAACTTTCTGGCTCGCCATTAAAATAACGCATTAAAGCGCTGCGCACTTTTTCAAAAAGTGGTAAATCGTCTCGTAAAATCCAATTTGGATTTGGCGTGGTTTGTTCTAATTCACAATCTAAATTTGTGAGGTTTTCACCATCAGAAAGCATTAATAATCGACCAATAGGTGATTCCATATAAGCATAAAAAAGTGCGGTCATTTTTCTCTCGTTTTTTATGGCGTAATATAAGAAAAAAGCACACCAAACATACATTCGGTGTGCTGCGTATTATGCTAAATTTTTTACAAATTAGAAACTGTAGTTTAAGTTCAAACCGTAAAGATTAGCACTTGCTTGAGAGGTATAATTCGCTGTTACTGTCGCTAAACCACCAATTGATTGCCTTTCGGTAAATTGAATTTTTTTACACCGAAATTGTGCAAAGCCCGCCTCAATAGAAAGGTTAGGAGTAAATTTATAAGTTGCCCCTACGCTATACCACATACGATCAGTATCTGGAATCGATGCACTTGCATGCTCTGTTGGTGCTGCAGCTTCATCATAAGCAATACCGGCACGAAGCGTTAATTTATCATTTACATTATAGGTTGCACCTAATGCATAACGAGAATTGCTACGGTATTTTTCATCTTTATGGAAAGCAAGCTCACCGTCATTAAAGGTTGCGTGTAACTCTTTGAAACGGCTCCAGTGTGTAAACTTATAGCTGTAGTGTAATGCCAAATTATCTGTAACTTGGTGGAAACCTGATAATTCTAAATAATCGGGTAAGTGTAATGTTAACCCACCTGCAGCAGGGCCTTGCCCACGAATAGTACGACCTGCACTCACGGCGTTATCATCTTCAAAGTCAATATCAACTTTTGAATGATAGGCTAAACCAACACGGTTATTTTCGTTGAACTCATACATTAAACCTGCATTCCAACCAAAACCCCATGCATTTTTATCTTGTAAGTGGGTTAATACAGTTTCTTTGTTCACACCTTGTAATTTTGCTAAAGAAGCTGCCGCGTTTGGTGAAATTCGTCCAGCTCTCACTAATGCAGGAACTAATGGTGCAGCATTTTTCACTGCATCACTTAAAATACCTGCACGACGCTCAACTTCTGCTTTGGCATAAACTGCATTTAAACCCACACCAGCAGTTAAACCTTGAGAAATACGATATGAACCACTTAAATTTAGGTTAATCGCACTTAAATCCGTTTTACCGCCGAATACCCCCGCGTTGTAATCTGATTCATATTCACTTTTTAATCCAAAATTCACATTCATACCACCACCAATGGCAAATTTGTCATTAATTGGTGCCACAAAATACATATTCGGAATCAATGAACCAGGAACAACACTGTTATGATCTGCAGAACCTACCGCAACAGTACGACCTAGCGCATTAACTGTAACAGGGCCACTCATATGAATTTTAGAATCTACATAAACGCCACCCACAGAGAATTGATTGCTTTTGAATAAGCTCATTAATGCAGGGTTAGTTGCAACCACTGCAGCATTATCAGCAATTGCTGCTTCACCCGCATAAGCACGACCAAGACCTGATGTAGAAACTTCTGCTAATTGGAATGCGGCTGCATTTGCACCGCTTGCTGCTAACAATGTGGTCATTGCTAATAGCGTTTTATTAAATTTTGTCATTTGGAACCTTTTGTTATTAATAATAATGAAAAAAGCCGCGAGATTCTAAAACTCCAATAAATGGAGTGCAAATTATTTTAGATTACTTTTAAAGTGTTCCGACCAGTGATAAATAAATGATATTTAAATTAAAAAAATGTGGCTACTTTGGCAGAGCGTTTTAAAAATGCTAGAATAGAACCAATCTTAATTTTAAATAAGGAAATCCTATGACAGTAACATGCAAAGCAGAAGAATCTCTCACTTGTAGTTGTGTTGATGTGGGTACGATTATTGACGGTTCAGATTGTTCTGTTGATATTCATCAGACCTATGCGAATAAAGCTGAAGCTGAAGCAGCACTTAATCGTTTCATTGAAAAAGCTCGCAAAACAGAAAGCGATCCTTGCGAGATTAAAAGTGAAATTACCGAAACTGAAAATGGCGTAAATTTAACAGCTCGCTTTACATTTAGCTGCCAAGCTGAAGCGATGATTTTTGAATTAGCGAATCGCTAAAAACTTTTTAGAAATTGACCGCACTTTATCCTTTAAAATAAAGTGCGGTTATTTTTTTTAATTAAAACCCAATTAAATCACTATCGCAAACGTTTGCTTAATCTGATACAATCACGCCGTTTTATCATTTAACCTAAAAATATAGGATAACATTGTGAGCAAACCATCATTAAGTTATAAAGATGCAGGCGTGGATATTAATGCCGGTAATGAATTAGTTGAACGTATTAAACCACACGTAAAACGAACCACCCGTCCTGAAGTCATCGGGGGATTAGGTGGGTTTGGTGCTTTGTGTGCCATTCCAGGCAAGTATAAAGAACCTATCCTCGTATCAGGTACAGACGGTGTAGGCACCAAATTACGTTTAGCCATTGACTTAAAAAAACACGATACCATCGGTATTGATTTGGTTGCAATGTGTGTTAACGATTTAGTGGTTCAAGGCGCCGAACCATTATTCTTCTTAGATTACTATGCGACTGGAAAACTTGAAGTCGATGTTGCCTCCGATGTAGTGAAAGGCATTGCTGAAGGCTGTGTGCAATCGGGTTGTGCATTAGTCGGTGGTGAAACCGCCGAAATGCCGGGTATGTACCACGCTGGTGATTATGACCTTGCAGGTTTCTGTGTGGGAGTGGTCGAAAAATCAGAAATCATTGATGGTAGTCAAGTTAAAGTCGGTGATGCTTTAATCGCACTTGGCTCAAGTGGTCCGCATTCAAATGGTTATTCTTTAATTCGTAAGGTCATTGATGTTGCTGACGTCAATCCAGCCACTGAGCAATTAGATGGTCGTCCATTAAGTGAACAAGTGCTTGCACCGACAAAAATCTATGTAAAATCTGTTCTTGCCTTAATCAAACAAACGGAAGTCCATGCTATCGCACACTTAACCGGCGGCGGTTTCTGGGAAAATATCCCTCGTGTATTACCGAAAAATACCAAAGCTGTTATTGATGAAAGCAGTTGGGAATGGCAACCCGTGTTCAAATGGTTACAAGAAAAAGGCAACATCGAAACCTATGAAATGTACCGTACGTTCAACTGTGGCGTTGGTATGGTGATTGCATTACCACAATCAGAAGTAGAAACCGCTTTAGCGATTTTAAAACAATCGGGTGAAAATGCCTGGTTAATCGGTCATATCGAAAGTGCGACAGATAACGAACCACAAGTTATCATTAAATAATTTTACTTTTCCATTTCAGGGCGAAAATTTCAAAATGAAAGGTTCGCCCTTCTTTTATATAGAATAATATGAAAAAAATTGCCGTCCTGATTTCAGGGCAAGGATCAAATCTTCAAGCAATAATTGAGGCTTGTCAAACTGGGTTTATTCCAGGAAAGATTGTAACTGTCATCAGTAATAAAATCGATTCATTTGGCTTAGAACGCGCTGAAAGTGCGGGCATTCCTAGCCGAGTTTTTTTACGTCAAGATTTTACCTCCAATCTCGATATGGATAAGGCTATCGGTGATTATTTAGAAGATCTCAGTGTTGATCTCATTGTGTTAGCCGGTTATATGAAAATCTTAACTAAACAATTTACACAACGTTTTGCTGGGAAAATTTTAAATATTCATCCTTCCCTTCTACCAAAATATCCTGGATTAGATACTTATCAAAGAGCACTTGAGAATGGCGACAGCGAACACGGTACAACCGCGCATTTTGTCAATGAAGAGATCGATGGCGGCGCTATTGTATTACAAGCTAAAGTGCCTATTTTTTCTGGTGATACTGTCGAGGAAATTGAGCTTCGTACACGTGAACAGGAATACCATATTTATCCTTTAGTGATTAAATGGTTTGTTGAGGATCGATTAAAACTCATTGAAAATCAAGCCTATTTAGACAGCAAACCGTTACCACAGAATGGTTACGCTAATGAGTAAAGCAATATGCGATCTTGAAAAGAGTGACTCAAATCACCATTAAACAATCTGATTTTATGAAAAAAACAATAAACCCTGTATAATCGGGGTTTTATTATTATGAGATATAATATGCCAATTAACTTTACTCAGATTTTTCAAGATAGCCTCAACTTTATGCGTAATCAGCGA
>CAUETL010000068.1:0-9563 GCA_959020685.1 Parahaemophilus parainfluenzae
GACGCTCTATTATCCACATTCGGGGCTAAATTAGCAAGGCATTCTTGCTATTATCACCTGGGATATTGTGATATGATTCAGCCCAATTTTTAAAGGACAGATTCAATGACTGAAAAACAAGAAAAAATCATCAATCAATCCGTCAAAATGCTCACCATTTCTGAGGACGAAGCAGGACAACGCATTGATAATTATTTATTGGCTAAATTAAAAGGCGTACCAAAAAGTTTGATTTATCGCATTCTGCGTAAAGGCGAAGTACGTGTGAACAAAGGGCGAATCAAACCTGAATATAAATTACAAAATGGTGATGTGGTGCGTGTGCCTCCAGTTCGTGTTTCTGAAAAAAATACTGCACCGATTTCTAAAAACTTGAATAAAGTCGCTTCCCTTGAAAGCCATATTATTTTTGAAGATGATTGTTTATTAGTATTGAATAAACCTTCCGGTATTGCGGTTCATGGCGGGAGTGGTTTGAATTTTGGTGTGATTGAAGCCTTGCGTGCATTACGCCCCGAAGCACGTTTTTTAGAATTGGTTCATCGCTTAGACAGAGATACATCGGGTATCTTATTAGTGGCAAAAAAACGCTCTGCCTTACGCAACTTACATGAACAACTTCGTGTTAAAAACGTACAAAAAGATTATCTCGCACTCGTACGTGGACAATGGCAATCTCATGTAAAAGTCGTACAAGCGCCTCTATTAAAAAATGAGTTAGCCAGCGGTGAACGCATCGTTAAAGTCAGTGAACAAGGCAAACCTTCAGAAACGCGATTTGCCATTGAAGAACGCTATCAAAATGCGACCTTAGTAAAAGCGTCGCCTGTAACGGGAAGAACCCATCAGATCCGAGTTCATACTCAATATGCAGGTCACCCAATCGCGCTGGATGATAAATACGGTGATAAAGAATTCGATAAATATATGCAAGATCTCGGACTCAATCGTTTGTTTTTACATGCATTTTCTATTCGCTTTGAACACCCTAAAACGGGCGAAACATTACGTTTCAATGCACAACTAGATGAAAAAATGAAAACAATTCTGAAAAAACTGCGTGAAAGCAAAGAGATAAACCCATAGACAAGAAAAATGTTTATTGCTATATTTGGTGACGGAGACAACTCGTTTCTATCATTAATTAACATATAACAACAAAGGATAGCAAAATGGCAAAAGGACAATCATTACAAGATCCTTATTTGAATGCGTTACGCCGTGAACGTATTCCTGTTTCGATTTATCTCGTTAATGGGATTAAATTACAGGGTCAAATCGAATCATTCGACCAATTCGTGATTTTATTAAAAAACACTGTTAATCAAATGGTGTACAAACACGCTATTTCAACTGTGGTTCCAGCACGTTCTGTTTCTCACCACAATAATAACGGCGGTCATCATGCAGCACAAACTTCTGATGCTGTAGCGGAAGTAGAAACACAAGCAGAATAATTCTGTTCAATGAACGATTTCATCAATTTAAGTGCGGTTGAAAATTCACCTGAAATTTCAACCGCACTTTCGTCATCTAAAACAGGCGACAATAGCCCATCGGCAAAAGATAAAGCTGTCGTCGTGCATGTTTTCTTTTCTCAAAATAAAAACATTGAAGATCTACAAGAATTCCAACTTTTAGCGGAATCTGCCAATGTTGAGATTTTACAAATCATCACCACAAGCCGAGCAACACCACAAGCAAAATATTTTATCGGTGAGGGGAAAGCACAAGAAATAGCGGATGCAGTGAAAGACTTAGATGCCGATGTTGTTTTGGTGAACCATCAATTAACCCCTGCTCAAACCCGCAATTTAGAAAGCATCTGCCAATGTCGCGTGGTGGATCGCACGGGGGTGATTTTAGATATCTTTGCCCAACGAGCCCGATCTCACGAAGGGAAATTGCAAGTTGAATTAGCTCAGCTTAAGCATTTATCCACTCGATTAGTTCGTCGAAAAACAGGCTTAGATCAACAAAAAGGTGCGGTTGGATTACGTGGCCCTGGCGAAACGCAGTTAGAAACAGATCGCCGTTTAATCAAAGTTCGTATTGCGCAGTTGCAAAATCGTTTGGCGAAAGTCGAAAAACAACGCAATCAAAATCGCCAAGCCCGACAAAAAGCGGATATTCCAACCATTTCCTTAGTGGGTTATACCAATGCGGGAAAATCGACACTATTCAATTTCATCACACAAGCCAATGTCTATGCTGCGGATCAGCTTTTCGCCACCCTCGATCCCACATTAAGACGTTTACAAATTCAAGATGTTGGTACGGCCATTCTCGCCGATACCGTTGGTTTTGTTCGCCAACTTCCCCATGATTTAGTTTCCGCTTTTAAATCTACGTTGCAAGAAACGGTAGAAGCCAGTTTGTTATTGCACGTCATT
The DNA here is from genome assembly GCA_959020685.1 of Parahaemophilus parainfluenzae. GTDB lineage: Bacteria > Pseudomonadota > Gammaproteobacteria > Enterobacterales > Pasteurellaceae > Haemophilus_D > Haemophilus_D parainfluenzae_T. Next base: position 2,394 of record CAUETL010000068.1, read on the forward strand.
GATGCAGCTGACGCCCGAAAGATCGAAAATATTGAAGCCGTGAATTTAGTATTGGAAGAAATTAAAGCAGACAAAGTACCTGCATTGTTGGTGTATAACAAAATTGATTTATTGGAAAATGTGGCGCCTCATATTGAATATGATGACGAGAATAAGCCCGTTGCCGTTTATCTTTCAGCACATTCAGGTGAAGGATTAGATCTCCTACTTGAAGCCATTAAAGTGCGGTTGAAAAACGAGATACTTTCTTTCACCTTCACGCTGCTCCCACAAGAGGGGAAAATTCGCCATGCGCTCTATCAATTAGATAGCATTCGTGACGAAAAAATTTCAGATGAGGGTGAATTTATCCTCAATGTACAAATTGATAAAGTCGAATGGCTCAAACTTTGTAAACAATTCCCTAAACTGTCAGAAATTATTTACTAATACCGTATTGTTTTAATTTATTGGCGATCGCCGTGTGTGATACGCCTAATCGTTGTGCCAATTTTCGTGTACTTGGATACTGGGCATAAAAAGCTCGGAGTACACTCGCCTCATATTGTCCCATGATATCATCCAAGGTTTGTTCACCAAAATCATCTGCAGAAATGACCGCACTTTGTACAGGTTTTAAATTTAAACTTTCAATATCAAGCTGGTTATTTTTCGCTAAAGAACAGGCGCGATACAAGACGTTGTAAAGCTCTCGCACATTACCTTGCCAAGGCAGCCCTTTTAAATAATTCAGAAAATCAGCATCATATTGCGGCATTGAAATCTTAAGCTGTGTGCTAATTTCTTGTAAAAAACCTTCCGTTAAAGGTTGAATGTCTTCTACTCGCTCACGCAATGGAGGTACATTTAGTGCTAAAACATTTAATCGGTGGAATAAATCACTGCGTAATTTCCCTTGTTCTAACAGTTTTTCCATCGGTTCTTGTGAGGTACAAATCACCCGAACATTTGCATGATGTTCTTTTTCTTCGCCCACTCGACGGAAAGAACCATCGGTTAAAAAACGCAATAATTTTGCCTGTAAACTTAATGAAAGCTCAGCAATACCATCCAGCAACACCGTGCCTTCGTTAGCATATTCAAAAAAACCGATGGTTTCACTATCACCTACTTTACGCCCAAACATTTCGCTTTCCGCATCTTCATCCGGCAAACCTGCACAGTTTACGGCAATGAATTTTTTCTCACGGCGCAAACTCGCAAAATGGCAAGCTTTTGCTAATAAGTCTTTACCCGTGCCTGTTTCACCTTGAATTAAAAGCGGCACATCAAACATTGCAAAACGTTGTGCATTTTCGACCGCACTTTTCATGGAAAAGCTTTGAGTGACAAAGCAAGAGAAAGGATCTTGTGGATTAAATGTCAGCATAAAATAAGCTCTGTTTTATTAAATGATGCCGATATGATAGGAAGTTTATTGATATGTGTAAAGATTAATTTACATATAAAAAGGGCAATCCTTGACTGCCCTTTTAGATGATTTTTGTATTATTTTTTCACTGCACGATCAAGCTCTTGTGCGATGATTTCCATACTTTCTAAACCACCAAACGCAAGATACCAATTGGCTGCATCAAGATACACTATGTGTCCATCTTTATATGCTTTGGTTTGTTTGATGATATCGTTATCCAACACATTTTGTGCATTGTTGGCTTTTTCTGTAATCGCCGCAGTACGATCCACGACAAGTAAAAAGTCTGGATTTTTTTCTAAGATATATTCAAAACCAACACTTTGGCCGTGCGTAGACGATTTGATGCTGTCATCAATCGGTTTAAAACCAAATTTTTGATACACCATACCATAACGAGAACCGTCACCAAAGGCACTGATTTTACTTTCATTAACCAACACCAATAATGCTGTTTTGTCTTTCGCATCTTTGGCGACTTGGTCAACCTTACTTTCTAATGCTGAAAGTTTTTCTTTCGCAACATTTTCTTTACCAAAGATCTGACCAAGTGCGGTCACATTTTGTTGAAAACTCGGGTAGTAATTGTTGTAATCATTTTCAACATTAAATACTGGCGCAATTTCTTTAAATTTGTCGATCATTTTTTCTTGACGTTTAGACGCGATGATCAAATCAGGATTGAGTTCATTAATTTGCTCCAATGATTGTTCTTTCAAATCACCGACATTCTTATATTTTTTGTCTGCAAATTCTGAAAGATAGCTTGGAATTTTTCCGCTTTGTGGGAAACCCACGATTTTATCTTGCACACCTAATGCACGAAGTGTGTCTGCTGCACCAAAATCAAGCACAATGACTCGCTGTGGATTTTGTGGCACAACCTGCTTTCCAGCGGCATTTTCAACGGTAATATCTGCTGCTTGAGCAACACCGACCAAAGCAAAAAGTGAAAGTGCTAATGTTGATAATGTTTTTTTCATGAAGATTTCCTTATTTATCTAAAATAAACGGCAATTTTATGGTCGTCGATATCCTGAATAGGTATCGCCATATCATAAATATCTTGTAGCACGGGCGATTGCATAATGTGGTTAACTTCCCCTTGATGCACTAATTTTCCATTTTTCATAGCAACAATGTAGTCTGAATAACAAGAGGCAAAATTAATATCGTGAATCACAATCACCACGGTTTTGTTGAGTTCTGTCGCTAATTTTCGCAAAACTTGCATGATCTGCACTGAATGTTTCATATCCAGATTATTTAATGGCTCATCCAACAAAATATAATCCGTATCTTGTGCCAGTGTCATCGCAATATAAGCGCGTTGTCGCTGCCCACCACTTAAATTATCGATATATTGATGACGAATATCATCTAAATTCATATAAGCAATGGCATTATCAATAAAAGTGCGGTCAGTTTGGGTTAAGTTTCCTTTGCAATAAGGAAAACGCCCAAAGGCGACTAAATCTTCAATGGTTAGACGCAAATTAATGTTGTTAGTTTGCTTTAAAATCGCAAGTTGTTTCGCAATATCGCTACTTTTCTTGCGATTGAGCAATTCACCATTGAGATAGATCTCGCCACTATCCGCATTCAACAAACGGCTCATAATAGACAGCACCGTACTCTTCCCCGCGCCATTCGGCCCGATAAAAGACGTAATTTTCCCCGTAGGAATGGTGATGGACACATTATCCACCACCTTTTTGCTTCCGTAACTTTTAGTAATATTGCGAATTTCTATTGCCATTTTTTGTTTGCTCTTAATAACAAATAAATAAAGTACACGCCACCGACAAAATTAACGATGATGCTTAATGTCGTGCGGAACGTAAAAATATGCGTCACCAATAATTGCCCTAAAACCAAGGTAATGATGGAAATTAACATCGCAGCAGGAATGAGTACCTTGTGACGATAATCACGAACAAATTCAAAGGTCACGTTCATCACTAATAACCCGAGGAACGTAAGTGGGCCAACAAGTGCGGTCGACACTGACGTTAAAATTGCCACGAGAATTAATAGGACTTTTAAGGTCTTTTGGTAATCAATCCCTAAGTTAATGGCATTTTCTCGGCCTAATGCCAACACATCAAAGCAATGCCAATATCTTAAACGGAAAACAATCGTCGCCACTAAAATGGCTAATGCAACCCACAAGATTTGTGTATTGATTCGGTTGAAACTTGCGAAGCCAATATCTTGTGCGATCTGGAATTCATTTGGATCAATCAACACTTCCATAAACGTCGTCAAGCTACCAAAGAAGGTGCCAAAGATAATCCCAACAAGCAATAAGAAGAAAATATTTTGGTTCTCTTTCTTAAACAGAAAGTGATAAAGCACTAATGAAAACGCCATCATTAATCCCGTACACAATACAAACAAGGCAATGGAATTCATTGAGAGCAATGTGGTCGAACCGAAAAGGAAAATAATCGTCGTTTGAATCAGTAAATACAGCGAATCTAACCCTAAAATACTCGGGGTGAGAATTCGGTTATTCACGACAGTTTGGAAAATCATCGTAGCGAGTGCAATTGCCGCACCTGTAATCACAATCGCAATTAATGATAAGGCACGATTTTCCAAGGCATATTGCCAACGGTTTGGTAAGTTGTAGCCTAAATAAAGTGCAAGAGAAACAATGGCTAACAACGACAATACAATCAGTTGAGAAGAAGATTTCTTAGCCATTTCTATACCGCTTTAATAATAAAAATAAGAAGATACCACTGCCAAATACGCCAACCACGGCATTAATGGAAATCTCATAAGGATAAATCACACTTCGACCTAAAATATCGCAGAATAAGACAAATACCGCACCTAACAAAGCGGTATGAGATAACACTTTCTTCAAGTTATCCCCTAAATAAAGCGTGACGATATTCGGAATAATTAACCCCAAGAAAGGGATCACGCCAACAGACACGATAATAATAGAGGACACAACCGCCACAATGAGCAATCCGAGATAAAGTACCTGGTTGTAATTTAGACCTAAATTGACGGCAAAATCTTTCCCCATCCCGACAATAGAAAAACGATGCGCAAATAAATAAGCCACAATGAGTGTAGGAATACTGAAATATAACAATTCATAACGACCAGACATCACAAGCGAGAAATCCCCTTGTAGCCATCCAGATAAGTTTTGTAATAAATCTTCTTTGTAGGCAATAAAGGCAGTAATTGAACTGATGATATTACCAAACATAATCCCTACTAATGGCACAAAAATCGTGTCCTTGAATTTCAAACGGGATAAAATCGTCATAAATAACAATGTGCCAAGGAAAGACACGATGACAGCAATGGTCGTTTTTAACAACATTGAAGCCGTTGGGAAAAACAGCATCGCCATTAAAATCCCTAATCTTGCACTATCCATGGTGCCCGCAGTGGTGGGAGAAACAAATCGGTTTCGACTGAGTTGCTGCATCACTAAGCCACAAATACTTAAGGATGCACCCGCAATCAATATACTGATTAAACGAGGCACTCGACTGATAAAAAAGATCTGCCATTGATTACCTTCAAAATTCAGTAACCCTTGCAGATTAACAGTACTTACCCCGAGAAAAAGTGAAACAAGGGAAAGCACGATCAAAAGAAAAATCAGATAACGTCGCTTAATCATAAAAATGAGAATAATTCTAAAATGCAAAAAGAATAGCATATTGAAGGAAAAGAGAAAAGATTAAGTGCGGTCAGTTTTGGGCTAATTTTTAGGCGTATAAAAAATGCGGTCAAATTTGACCGCACTTCATTCGCTATAATTTTAACGTTCTTTCGACTTCTTTCGCTCGAACTAAGAATTGCTTACGTTCTGCTGTTGCCATTCCGCTGCTGGTACCCGGCAATTTCACCGTAAGCGGGTTCACCGCACGTTCATTAATATGAAACTCGTAGTGTAAGTGTGGACCGGTTGAAATCCCTGTATTACCGGTTAATGCAATGCGCTCCCCTTTCTTCACAGTTTGACCTGCACTCACCAAAGCACGACTTAAATGCATATACACCGTTTGATATTCACGACCATGGCGTATCACCACATAACGTCCTGCACCACCTGCTTGATAAGCCACTTTCTCTACTACACCTTCTGCTGGCGCAATAACTGGCGTACCTGGTGAAACAGCAAAGTCCACCCCTTTATGCGGACGAACGCGTCCTGTTACCGGATGGCGTCGATTTGGGTTAAATGGTGACGAAATACGCGCTTGACGTTGCAATGGATAACGTGCAAAGCCTTTACCAAGGGTTTCCCCTTGCTTATCGTAGTAACGACCATTGGCTGCTTGAATACCATAATAGCTCTTACCATCTGCCATAATGTGAATGGCTTCAACGTTACCTTGGCCTGTTAATTTATCGCCTAAATATTCACGTGATACTAAAATCGCAAATTTGGTGCCTTTGCTGAGTTTTTGAAGGCTTACCTGCCACTGTAACGCAGAGCTTAACTGGCTGATTTGACGACCATCCAAACCTAAATCACGCAAACTTGATGCAAAAGATCCGTTAATCGTGCCTTTTAACACCTCTTTCTTCCAGATACTTTTCTTCTCTAGAATTTGGCGTTTAAACTTACCGTCTTCCGTGCGTTCATAAATACGTTCTTCTTTTTCAGACACCAACCAGTTTAAATACTCCAGCTGATCTTCTTTATCTAAAATCCAATAGAACTGCTGACCAGCGCGTAAGTTTTTTAATTCAGGATATTCGGCAATTAAATTTTTCGCCGTATCATCTTCTAAACCTGAAAGTTCTAACACGTCTTTTAAAGAGTCGCCACGCACCACGGTATGACTAAATTGATCGGTAATACGCAATGCCTGATCAGCTACATCTAAAATGCCACTGAGCGCATCTTGTGCATCTTTTGGCAAATCAGTTAGCTCATCAAACTGTGGTTTAATTTCATCTACTTCATCATCTTTGGCTTGAAGATCATCATCGTAAGAAGTCGCATCTTCCGTATTCGCATTCTGCTTAGTTTCAGGATGTTCGCCTGCTTGAGTTTGTTGCTTGTCTGATTCTGTTTTTTCAGGTGTAAGGGATTGATATTGAACGTTATCCACCATCTCTGGCTCAAGATTACTTTGCAAAGAAGGATCATAATCAGCAGTATCTTTAAAAGCGAGGAAAATACCCGTTAAAATAAGCAAAAGTGCAGCAAAAAAAATCGCCGCTTTTATACGGGATTTTCTTTTCCGTCGATCTCTAGCTAATTTAACGTGTTGCAAAATAGATACCTTTAAAATGAATAAAAAGCTTTTCGCTCTTCAGACTACAAACTCTAAAAAAAATTCATTTTACCCTAAAAATGTCAAATCTTATGCCTAAATATTAGGCATAGTCAGAATTTCTTGAGAAAAACAAGGAAATGAGCTATTTTAGTGAGCCATTTTTAAAGGGGGGATTATGCAGATTCACGCCATTCAACCAGCCCAACCAACACCATTAATTACGCTGAAAAATATCAATGTGGTCTTTGAACAAAAGACAGCATTACGGGATATTAATTTCAGCATTTATCCTAATTCAATTATCACCATTGTAGGCCCAAATGGTGGGGGAAAATCGACCCTCTTGAAAACCTTATTAAAATTACAACCGCCGACATCCGGTGAGGTGATTTATAGCACCAATGTCAGAATTGGCTATGTCCCACAAAAAATTCACCTCGATCACAGCTTACCAATGCCGGTTGAGCGTTTTCTGGCGCTCAAAAAAGG
>CAUETL010000069.1:0-9500 GCA_959020685.1 Parahaemophilus parainfluenzae
CATCATCAACAGCCCTGAACGCTTGATGGAAGTGATTCGTGAAGAGCTTGAACAAGTACGCGCACAATTCGCGGATGAACGTCGTACTGAAATTACTGCGGCTTCTGGTGATATTGATTTAGAAGATTTAATTGCTCAAGAAGATGTAGTGGTGACCCTTTCTCACGAAGGTTATGTGAAATATCAACCGCTTACCGACTACGAAGCACAACGTCGTGGTGGTAAAGGTAAATCCGCAACGAAGATGAAAGATGAAGACTTCATCGAAAAACTTTTAGTGGCGAATACTCACGATACGATTCTCTGCTTCTCTAGCCGTGGTCGTTTATATTGGTTGAAAGTCTATCAATTACCACAAGCCAGCCGTGGCGCACGTGGTCGTCCGATTGTGAATATTCTACCGTTACAAGAAAACGAACGTATCACCGCAATCTTGCCAATCTCTGCTTATGAAGAAGATAAATTCGTCATCATGGCAACAGCTGGTGGTATTGTGAAGAAAATTGCACTAACCGAATTCAGCCGTCCACGTTCAAGCGGTATCATCGCCTTGAACTTACGTGATGAAGATGAATTAATCGGCGTGGATATCACCGATGGTTCTAACGAAATCATGTTGTTCTCTTCGCAAGGTCGCGTAGTGCGTTTCGCTGAAAGTGCAGTCCGTGCAATGGGTCGTTTAGCAACAGGTGTACGCGGTATTAAACTTGCCCTTACTAATGATATCGCTGACGATGAAAGTGCGGTCGAAATTGAAGAGGTTTCTGATGATAATGCGGAAGAAACTCTCGATCTCAATATCGATAAAGTGGTTTCCTTAGTTGTACCGAAAAATGATGGCGCAATCCTTACCGCGACGCAAAATGGTTACGGTAAACGTACACAATTAAGTGAATACCCAACTAAATCCCGTAATACCAAAGGTGTGATTTCGATTAAAGTGAGCGAACGTAACGGTAAAGTCGTTGCGGCGACACAAGTGGAAGAAACCGACCAAATTATGCTTATCACTGATGCGGGTACCTTAGTGCGTACTCGTGTAAGTGAAGTGAGCATCGTTGGCCGTAACACCCAAGGGGTTCGTTTAATTCGTACTGCAGAAGATGAGCACGTAGTCAGTCTTGAGCGTGTTTGTGATGTGGATGATGAAGACGAAGGTTCTGAAGATGTGACTTCTGAAGAATAATTGATCTTCCATTAAATAAAAGCCCCGCGTTTTGATTCGCGGGGCTTTTTTATTGGCATCTAAAAATCTCTTTTAGAGATCTATTCTATTGATGAAAACTACTCGCCTTCTTCTAACTCATCAGCCATTGCCGCAAGAATTTCACGGGTTAAATACGCCAATGAACGATAGAAAGGAAGCGTTGCATAAGTTTCCACTTGGGTTAAGAATTTCGCTGCACAAGGTAATAAGAAATCACCGAATAAATCTTGTTGAGCGGATAGCGATTCCGTGTTGTCTTCTAACCAAGAAGCTGTAAGCAATAACAAGGCGAAATGATCCACGTTCTCTGCCTCCGGCACATTACGAGTATTGCGGAAATCCACAAAACGTTGCACATCCATATCATAACTTGAAATAGCTGTCGGCACGTTACCGTTTGGACCAAACAATTTTTGATATTCTTGATCAAGCAACGTTAAATCAATTTTCATCTGTAAATTATCAATGGCCGCTTCGCTTTCTTTATCCGTAGAAAGTGCCCAGACTTGACTTAAACCTTGTTGTTGCAGCCAATCAAATACCCCACTCAAAATTGGATCCGTAGGGCTGCGATAAAATAAATTGCCGAATAGACGGCTTATTAAAGAAAAATTATTCACTTGAGTTTCTGACATCTGTTGCTTTCCTATGATTGTGCTCAAGATTGAGCTAAAAGTGCGGTCAATTTTTCCGTTGTTTTTTCAGCTGCTTCATCAAGCATCGCTTGGCGAGTAGCATCATCGATAATATGAACATCGCCAAATAAAGTGTAATCCACATTCTCGATACCGCAATAATTAAATAAACCATTGATTAAACAATGATTGAGGGATTTATCCACGCCGTATTCTTGATATTTTGCTACGCTACTCCCTATGGTAATAAATTGTTGCATCGCTTTATCTTGAAGCAGACCTTTGGATTCGCCATTTTCTGTTTTATAAGCAAAACCATGGCTTAATACACGATCCAAATAGCCTTTCAACATGGCGGGAAAACCCATCCACCATAAAGGATAAACCATCGTAATCAAATCTGCTTGGCGGATAAAATCATGTTCCTGCTGAATTTCCGCCGGGATAATCCCCTTATTGGCCGATTGCAATTCTTCAAAGGAGATAATAGGGTTAAATTCCATGGTATAAAGATCACGCAAATGGGTTTCAACGCCAAGCGGTTGGCTTGCTTTTACAACGCGATCCACGATGGCACGACCAAAACTTTTTTGGCTATTGGGATGTGCAAAAATAATTAAATGATTCATTCTGTTACCTTTTTAACTAACAATGTAATGCCATCAACGCGTTCTACCACCACAAGATCGTTCACATTTAAATGCTCGCCTTGGATACGCCATGTGGTATCGCCAAAGGCACCACGACCAATCCCGTTAGAACCGATTTCTAATACTGTGCCTTTTTTACCTAACAAAGTATGATCCCGTTGGTTTAAGGTTGTACGTGATTGATCCTGATTATCTTTGCTATGTTGGTATTTCCACCAAAGCAGCGAGAGAATAATCGCTAAAATCGCATAAAAAACGGCTAACGCGGTTAAGGATAAACTCGGTACTAACGCCATTACGCCTGCCGTCACAATTGCAGCCAAGCCCCACCACAATAAAAACACGCCAGGTACGAGGGTTTCAGCGATTAATAATACAAAACCTAATACTAACCAATGCCATACCGACCAAGTTGTTAACCAATCTGCCATATCAACTCCTTGAGAGAAAAAGTGCGGTCATTTTTAACCGCACTTTAGGAAATTACGCTTTTTTGTCGCCTTTTAACAGTTCGGCAATACCCGCTACCGAGCCAATTAAATTGCCTGCTTCAAGCGGCATCATGACTACTTTGCTGTTCGGTGAACCACCGATTTGTTTTAAGGCTTCTGTATATTTTTGTGCGATGAAGTAATTGATCGCTTTGGTATCACCACTAGCAATCGCTTCTGACACCATTTGGGTTGCTTTCGCTTCTGCTTCCGCTGCACGTTCACGCGCTTCTGCTTGTAAGAAGGCTTCTTGACGTTCCCCTTCCGCTTTCAGAATACGGGCTTGTTTTTCCCCTTCCGCACGTAAAATTTCTGCCTGACGAATCCCTTCTGCTTCTAAGACTTCCGCACGTTTGTTACGTTCTGCTTTCATTTGCGCATTCATGGAATCAATCAACTCACGTGGTGGACGCACATCGCGAATTTCAATACGGGTAACTTTAATCCCCCAAGGATTGGTCGCTTCATCCACAATTGCCAGCAAGCGACCATTAATAGAGTCACGTTGGGAAAGCATTTCATCCAATTCCATCGAACCTAATACGGTACGAATGTTAGTCATAGTTAAATTGATAATCGCCTGCTCTAAATGATTCACTTCATAAGCCGCGCTACGGGCATCAATCACCTGAACGAAACAGACCGCATCAATAGATACGTTGGCGTTATCCTTAGAAATGACTTCTTGTGATGGAATATCTAATACCTGTTCCATCATATTGATCTTACGACCAACACGATCCACAAATGGTACGACAAAGTTTAAGCCAGGCATTAAAGTGTGGGTATAACGCCCAAAACGCTCAATAGTCCAGTTATAACCTTGCGGTACAGTTTTTAGTGCTGAAAAAAGTACGACGACAATTAATACAATAAAGACGATTGCGGCAACGGATAAGCCTTCCATAGATTACTCCTTAATGTGAGGAAATATAAGAAAAGTCTAACAAATTAGACCGCACTTTGTATATAAATATATTTATCGTTTTCTCTTATAAATTCAAAAAGATGTGTAATGCAATTCGGGGCATCTAAATCTTGATGAGAGACAAATAAAAGTTGGGTTTTACTATTATTGACCAGTTGCTCAATAAAATGTTTTACTAGCTTGCGATTTAATCCATCAAGCCCTTGAAAAGGTTCATCTAAAATCAAAACAGGCGGATATTTCACCATTGCACGTGTAATTAAAAGCAAACGTTGCTGTCCCCAAGAAAGTGAACGAAATGGCTTTTTTGCTAAATGAGTCAGATTTAAACGAGCTAACCATTGCATGGCTTTCAAACGAATTGCCTCTGGCACTTGTTGATAAATCCCAATACTGTCAAAAAAACCTGAAATGATCACATCTAGCACGGAACAATTCACACGATAATCTAAATGCAGTTGGCTGCTTACGTAACCAATTTTTTGTTTGATATCCCAAATGGTTTCGCCTGAACCACGTTGTTTACCAAAAATCACCACATGATTCGCAAAGGCTTGAGGATGATCACCTGTAATTAACGAAAGTAAGGTTGACTTCCCTGCTCCATTTGGTCCTTTAATCCACCAATTTTGATTTGGCTGAACAACCCAATTTAAATGATCCAAAATCACTTTATCGCCATACTGAACTGTAACATTTTTAAGTTCAAAGTGCGGTTGGTTTTCAGGTAGTTTTAGTAATGGTGACGCTGGTTCTGGCAAAGCCACATCAACAGATTGCTCCGCATAAACTAATTGTTGATAAATACTTTGTTGCTCAATAGATTGGCGTTCACCTTCTAGTACTACTTCTAAATTTTCCAACATAGCTAAATGGGTCGCTTGGGCTGGAATATCCGCTAGACGATTAACAATTAGAACGATTGCACATTCTTTTTTCAGTTCGTTCAGCATCGCCATCCAATCTTGCACAGATTGCTGATCTAGCCCTTCAAAAGGTTCATCTAAAATTAATAGATCGGGCTTTTGTAATAATGCTTGTGCCAATAAGACTTTTCGAGTTTCCCCAGTGGAAAGTTTGATAAAGAAACGATCTAAGAGATAAGTAATCCCTAATTTCTCTGCAATTTGCTCACAAAAAGTGAGCTCAGAGCTACCATTTAAAATGGTTTCTCTCGCCGTTTGACCAAAAAAATCCGGATCGGTATCATCGTTGTTTAAATTCTTTAATGTAGACTCAAGAATTCCTCGTTGTTTTTCAAAAGAAAAGGATTGAACACGTTTGAAAGTATTATGATACTCCCCTTCCTGTAAAGGCAATTCATTTTGCAAAGCTAAAGCAAACGCTGATTTTCCACTCCCATTACTGCCTACCACAACCCAATATTGTCGTGGCTCAATCGCAAAGTGCGGTAAGTTTAAGGTTTGTTTTTGATGAAGTTCAAATTTTGCTTGCTGAATTAAAAGTGTCATTCTCTTTCCCTTAAAAACAAAAGGCGAGCAATTTGCCCGCCTTGTCAGATTAACTTAATTAACCGTTTTTACGCTCTTCTTCCATACATACTGCCGCAGTAAATAATACGTCAGTTGAAGAGTTTAGCGCGGTTTCTGTTGAATCTTGTAAGATACCAATCACGAAACCTACACCGATCATTTGTGCCGCGATGTCATCAGAAATACCGAATAAGCTACAAGCTAATGGAATTAATAATAATGAACCACCAGCCACACCAGAAGCTCCACATGCACAAAGCGCTGCAACAATACTTAATAATACAGCACTGACGAAAGATACTTCGATGCCTAATGTATGAACAGCCGCTAACGTTAATACAGTAATGGTAATTGCCGCACCCGCCATGTTGATGTTTGCACCTAATGGAATTGCCACAGAATAGGTTTCTTCATCAAGATTTAAGCGTTTTGCTAATTCAATATTTACAGGAATGTTTGCTGCAGAACTACGTGTAAAGAATGCCGTTACACCACTTTCGCGCACACAAGTCCAAACTAATGGGTATGGATTACGACGGATTTTCCAATAAACAAGAATTGGATTAAGCACAAATGCAGTGAATAACATTGTACCGATTAACACGAATAATAAGTGAACATATCCACCTAACGCAGATAAGCCTTTGTCAGATAATGTTTCAGCCACTAAACCGAATACACCGAAAGGTGCAAATGAAATAATCACGTGAACAATTTTAGAAATGCCTTCTGCAAAATCAGCCACAACCTGTTTAGTTGCATCTGATGCATAACGAAGGGCTAAACCTAAACCGATAGACCACGCTAAAACACCGATAAAGTTTGCTTTGAAAATTGCATTTAATGGGTTATCCACCACATTCAATACTAACGTTAACATGACTTGACCAACAGATTGAGGTGCTGAACTCGCATCCTCTTTTACTGCAAGAGCCACATCTGATGGGAATGCCATACTTGCAATTACTGCAGCCACAGCCGCTAAGAACGTACCCAAAAGATAAAGCTCGACAATTTCTTTCATGTTACTTTTAGAGCCCACTTTCTTATTAGCGAGCGCAGCCATAACAAGGAAGAAAATCAAAATTGGTGCAACAGCACGCAATGCTTTAACGAAAATTTGACCCAGTACGCCAAAGCTAGATGCAAGATCAATGCCTGATGAATTCTTAACACTCTCATTCACCAATGCAACAAGGATCCCGAGTACCAAACCAACGGCAATTCGTTTTACCAAATTACCTTGGAACAAAAAATGAAATAAACGTGTTGTATTCATAATAGTTTTAAATGAAGATTAAGTTGAACTTCAGATCGTTACGATCCACCGAAACAAGATAAAGATAGCTCAAATTTTATTTAAAAGAAAATTTTTTCTTTATTATTTTGTTAAAAAATTGAACTTTTTCAGTAAGGAATGAATTTTTTCTAAAATTTTCGCCTATAAAAAAATTTTTTCTATGCCCTATTGACATACTGTATCTAATACCAGTATATTACAACTGTATAAACAACCACTGATTAAAAACACACAAACTAAAAGGAACACAAGATGATGAACTACGCAAATACAGTTGCACAAAATGATATGACGTTTTCTTATCATCCTATGCCATTTTTCAATGATGTTGAAAGCAAATCGACATTTAATAAAAAATTAGATCTCAACCTTTATTGCATCAAACGTCCACAACAAACTTGTTTTATTCGTGTTAGCAATCCGAATATGCTTGCTTGGGGAATTGAAATGGGCGATATGTTAGTGGTTGAAAAAAATGATAGCCTTTTCATTGGTGATCTTGTCGTATTAGAAAAACAAGACGAATTCCATATTTATGAATTTGCTGGTGTAAGCGGTAATGAATTTGTATTCATGGCATTAGATTCTAAAGTGGAAAATATTAAAACAACACAATGGACAAACCTTCCATTAGTTGGCACGGTGACGAATACTATCCATCAAATGAAACCAAGAAGAGACTTAATGAAATTTGCGGCTTAAGCCAATAATCAGATAATCTAAATAAAGAAAAAGTGCGGTTAAAATTAACCGCACTTCTTGTTGAAATAAAATTGTCATTACATCACACGACGAGATTGTGTATAAGTTCTTGACCAGTAATCTTCATCTAATGAACTAATTGTTACACCTTGGCTTGTACTTGCATGCATAAATTGGTTATTACCAATATAAACGCCAACATGATTGTTGCGACGGAAGAACACTAAATCACCTTTACGTAATTCATGTTTTTGGATTTGGCGACCTAAATAGCGTTGTTCTGAGGTTGAACGTGGAAGTTCCATGCCGTAAGCATCGAGAAAAGCAGTTTGCATAAATGCAGAGCAATCAATACCATGTTTTGAAGTGCCCCCCATTCTGTAACGAGTACCAACCCATTCGTTATAAACTTGAGCAAGCGCTTTATCACCAATTAAACCTGATTTAGGACGGTTAGTTCTTAATTTAGGGTAAACGCCCCCTTTTTTCCCATCTAAACCAGCAATCAAACCCGTTAACTCAGCATCATCACTTTCACTAATCATGCCGTTTTGTGCCTGCCCCGAGTTGTTAGAGCAGGCTGTTGTCAAAACAGCCAAACCTACAATAATCAAAATCTTCTTTAACATAGCTTTTAAATAATAAAAAAATATAAAAACAAAACTGGTCGGATTTTATCAAAAAGTCATTATGCCCGCCAGTTTTTATTGAATTTTTATGCAATTTTGTGAGTGAGATCTCAAAAAAATAAGGACTGCTCAATGAGCAGCCCTTAAAAGGATTAGAATTGATTATTTTTTCTTCGCTTTTGCATTTGGAAGATCGGTAATTGAACCTTCAAATACTTCAGCCGCAAGACCTACAGATTCATGAAGTGTTGGGTGAGCATGAATTGTTAATGCGATATCTTCCGCATCACAACCCATTTCAATCGCAAGACCGATTTCTCCTAACAATTCACCACCGTTAGCCCCCACGATAGCCCCACCAAGTATACGGTGAGTATCTTTATCAAAGATTAATTTGGTCATACCTTCTGCACATTCAGATGCAATCGCACGGCCAGAAGCTGCCCAAGGGAATTTAGCGACTTCGTAGTTTAAACCTTCTTGTTTACATTCTTTCTCAGTTTTACCTACCCAAGCCACTTCTGGTTCAGTATAAGCAATAGAAGGAATAACTTTTGGATCGAAGTAATGTTTTTGTCCTGCAATCACTTCTGCCGCTACGTGACCTTCGTGGACACCTTTGTGAGCTAACATTGGTTGACCAACAATATCACCGATTGCAAAGATATGAGGCACATTAGTACGCATTTGCTTATCAACATGAATGAAACCACGCTCATCCACTTCAACGCCAGCTTTACCTGCATCGATCAATTTACCGTTTGGTGTACGACCGATTGCCACTAACACTGCATCATAACGTTTAGTGTCATTGCATGCTTTACCTTCCATTGAAACATAGATACCATCATCTTTTGCTTCAACTGCAGTCACTTTAGTTTCAAGCATTAACTTGAATTTTTTCTCTACTTGTTTGGTGTAGATTGCAACAACATCTTTATCTGCTGCTGGAATTACTTGGTCAAACATTTCAACCACTTCAACTTCAGAACCTAATGCATGATATACGGTACCCATCTCTAAACCGATGATACCACCACCCATGATTAAAAGTTTTTTCGGTACTTCTTTTAATTTAAGAGCATCTGTTGAATCCCAAACACGTGGATCTTCATGTGGAATGAATGGTAATTGAATTGGGCGAGAACCCGCTGCGATAATCGCATTATCAAATTTAATTGTGGTTGGTTTACCATCACGATCACGTGCTACTAATGTATGTGGATCGGTAAACGCCGCTAAACCTTCAACAACGGTGACTTTACGTTGTTTAGCCATGCCAGCAAGACCGCCAGTTAATTTCGCCACAACTGCTTCTTTACCTGCACGCACTTCATCTAAATCAATGCGAGGCTCTGCGAAATACACACCATTTTTGCTTGCGTGTTTCGCTTCTTCAATTACTTTCGCTACGTGAAGTAATGCTTTAGAAGGGATACAACCTACGTTTAAACATACCCCACCT
>CAUETL010000070.1:0-9485 GCA_959020685.1 Parahaemophilus parainfluenzae
ACTACCACCGTCCTCGCGTCGCGGGACACTTTGCAAAAGGGAGAAAATATTGGGTATTTTTAAAGTCACCTCCCGTTTTGGTTTGTTATTAGGTTTTATTGCGCTTGTATGTACCGCTGTTTCTGCAGGCATTTATATGCTGACAAAAGATAAAATTGATGAAGCCATGGCTGAACAACAAAAAGCGTTATTGCTCCAAGTCATCCCTCAGGATTATTTTAATAATAGCTTGCTTGAAAGTGTTGAGACGCCCGAGCAAAATAAACTCAAAGGCATTCAAAAACTCTATTTTGCTATTAAAGATCATGTACCAACTGCCTATGCTTATGAAACAACGGCACCAGATGGTTATTCAGGAAATATCCGTTTATTGGTGGGTATTACACCAAAAGGTGAAGTTTTAGGTGTGCGAGTCATCGAACATCATGAAACCCCAGGATTAGGCGATAAAATCGAACTTCGCATTTCCGATTGGATTTTGAGTTTTACAAACCAAGTTATCGTACCTGAAAGCCTAAAAGATTGGGCGGTCAAAAAAGATGGTGGTAAATTCGACCAATTTTCTGGCGCAACAATTACGCCGCGCGCGATTGTAAATCAAGTAAAACGCTCTGCTCTCGTGATGCTTGAAAATGAGGCATTACTCAACGAGATGGCAAAAAAATACGCGCAATAGGATATTTATTATGACTGATTTAACCGAAAAAACGACCGTACTTGATGAGCAAAGTGCGGTTGAAAATTCAGAAGAAATAACGCAAACGCCTTCTGTTTGGAAAGAAATCTTTATTCAAGGCGTATGGAAAAATAACTCAACCCTCGTGCAATTATTGGGGCTTTGTCCGCTCTTAGCTGTATCGAGTACTGCGACGAATGCATTGGGTTTGGGCCTTGCAACTATGTTGGTTTTAACCTGTACAAACACCGTTGTTTCACTCTTTCGTAAGCAAATTCCTCATGAAATCCGTATTCCGATTTATGTGATGATTATTGCCACCACCGTAACCGTGGTGCAATTATTGATGAATGCTTATACCTATACACTCTATCAAGCTCTTGGGATTTTCATTCCTTTAATCGTGACTAACTGTATCGTCATCGGTCGTGCCGAAGCCTTTGCCTCTAAAAATAGCGTAGCACATGCAGCCTGGGATGGTTTTTCGATGGGATTAGGCATGGCACTAAGCATCACGGTATTAGGTGCATTACGTGAAATCTTAGGCCAAGGTACCCTTTTTGAAGGCATTGAAAACCTATTTGGTCAAGGCGCCAAATTCCTGACATTACATATTTATCACGCTGACAGCAGCTTTTTACTCTTTATTCTTCCTCCAGGTGCTTTTATTGGATTAGGCATCCTATTGGCGATTAAAAACCGAATTGATATGAAAAAATGAATCAAGCTAAACGAATTGAAATTCTCACTCGACTTCGGGAGCAAAACCCGCATCCCACCACGGAATTAGAGTATAATTCGCCTTTCGAATTACTCATCGCCGTGATCTTATCGGCCCAAGCCACCGATAAAGGTGTCAATAAAGCGACGGCAAAATTATTCCCTGTGGCGAATACACCACAAGCCATTTTAGATCTTGGCTTAGAGGGTTTAAAAGAATACATTAAAACCATTGGGCTTTATAACAGCAAAGCAGAAAATATTATCAAAACCTGTCGTGATTTAGTTGAGAAACACAACGGCGAAGTACCTGAAAGCCGTGAAGCCTTAGAAGCCCTTGCGGGTGTTGGCAGAAAAACAGCGAATGTGGTATTAAATACTGCTTTCGGCCACCCGACTATTGCAGTGGATACCCATATTTTTCGCGTATGCAACCGCACGAATTTTGCCCCTGGTAAAGATGTGGTAAAAGTAGAAGAAAAACTGCTCAAAGTTGTACCTAAAGAATTTAAAGTCGATGTGCATCACTGGCTTATTTTGCACGGGCGTTATACTTGTACCGCGCGTAAACCTCGCTGCGGTGCTTGCATCATTGAAGATCTCTGCGAATACAAAGAAAAAACAGAATATTAAACGAATAAAATCAAACGGAATATATTATGACAACAAACAATCAATCTCGCCAAACGTGGTCTAGCCGACTAACTTATGTGCTCACCGTTGCGGGTGCAACAGTTGGCTTTGGGGCAACATGGCGCTTTCCTTATTTAGTGGGTGAAAATGGCGGTGGTGCCTACGTACTCCTCTTTTGTATCGCGATGATTGTGATTGGCATTCCGATGATTTTAGTAGAAAACGTTATTGGTCGCCGTTTGCGTGTGAATTCCATTGATGCCTTTGGCGACAAAATCCAAGATAAAGGTAAAAACATCTCCAAATATTGGAAGATTCTTGGTTATATGGGGCTTCTTGGCGCATTTGGTATCATGGCGTATTACATGGTATTAGGTGGTTGGGTGATGTCTTATATCATTAGTCTGATGAATAACACCCTTGATATTAGCGCCCCAATTACAAAAGAAGTGGCCAAAGATTTCTACGATTTGCACATCAGCAACAGCCCATGGGAAATCATGCTCTACACCTTCCTATTTGTGGCGGTGAATTACATTATTTTAGCGAAAGGTATCATTGGCGGGATTGAACGCTCCGTAAAATACTTAATGCCATTACTATTCATCTTCCTAATTGGTATGGTAATTCGTAATCTTACCTTACCGGGTGCAATGGAAGGTGTGACTTTCTATTTAAAACCTGATTTCAGCAAAATCACACCTAAATTATTCATCTTCGTATTAGGGCAAGTGTTCTTCGCATTAAGCCTTGGTTTCGGTGTATTAATTACTCTCTCAAGCTATTTAAATAAAGAAGAAAACCTTATTCACACAGCCGTTATTACAGGCTTCACAAATACTATTATCGCTGTGTTATGTGGTTTTATGATCTTCCCATCATTATTCACATTCGGCATTGAACCTAACGCTGGGCCAACCTTGGTTTTCCAAAGTTTACCAATTGTATTCTCACATTTATGGGCGGGTAAATTCTTTGCTATCGTGTTCTTCGGTTTATTGCTTATTGCGGCATTAACCACGTCAATT
Source organism: Parahaemophilus parainfluenzae (assembly GCA_959020685.1). GTDB lineage: Bacteria > Pseudomonadota > Gammaproteobacteria > Enterobacterales > Pasteurellaceae > Haemophilus_D > Haemophilus_D parainfluenzae_T. The sequence continues at coordinate 3,058 of CAUETL010000070.1, forward strand.
ACGATTTATGAAGTCATCATCACCGCATTACAAGAAAAACTCAGAATGCGCCGTGGAAAAGCGATTTTTGTTACCTTAATAGGGATTTTCTTATTAGGTAATGTGCCATCCATTCTAGGTGATAACCTTTGGAAAGATGTTACCATTTTCGGTAAAAGCATTTTCGATGCCTTCGATTTCGTTAGCGGCAATATCCTATTCATGCTGACCGCACTTGGTTGTGCGATTTTCGTTGGCTTTGTATTAAAAGACGATGCGAAAAAAGAACTATCACCGACACCTAATTCGCTCTTCACCACAATTTGGTTTAACTATGTTAAATTTGTGGTACCTGTAATTATTTTGGTGATTTTTATTAGTAATTTGATATAGCATAATTAAGAAGCAGCGCTACAGCGTTGCTTTTTTTATCCATAAAAACAAATCATCTCACTGCTAAATGATTGTTTGTAGAGAAGAAAAATTTTCGATAAAATACTAACTATTGATTGAATTATTACTTTACTAAGGATAAATTTTATGCAGACGACACGACACGACACGACACGACCAAGATTGTCGATGAAAATCACGCATTACAACAAGCATTTTTAAATGAATTAGACGAAAAACTTTGGTCATCTGCCGATAAACTGCGCCAGCAGCTTGATGCCGCCAATTACAAACACATCGTACTCGGCTTAATTTTCCTTAAATACATCTCCGACAGCTTCACCCATCAGCAAGAAAAAATTCAGGCAGAGCTTAGCGACCCCGAAAATCCACTCTATCTTGACCGCACTTTCTACGATACAGACGAAGAATATCAAGAAGCCTTAACCGTCGAACTGGAAAACCGCGACTACTACACCGCCGACAATGTGTTCTGGGTGCCGCAGCAAGCCCGTTGGGACGAAATTAAAGCCGTTTCCATCTTAAACATCGGCGCAGAGCTGCCTTGGGGAGGGAAATTTTCCGGCGTAGCCAAACTGATTGACGATGCCTTCGATGCCATTGAAAAAGACAACGAAAAACTCAAAGGCGTCCTCCAACGCATCAGCGGCTACGCCGTAAACGAAGACACCCTGCGCGGGCTGATTATCCTCTTTTCCGATACCAACTTTACCCGTCCGACTTACAACGGCGAGCCCGTACATTTAGGAGCAAAAGACATTCTTGGCCACGTTTACGAATATTTCCTCGGTCGCTTTGCCCAAGCAGAAGGCAAGCGCGGCGGACAGTATTTCACGCCAAAATCCATTGTTTCCCTGATTGTCGAAATGCTCGAGCCATACTCCGGCCGCGTGTATGACCCAGCCATGGGCAGCGGCGGCTTTTTCGTGCAAACCGAACGCTTTATCACCGCTCATCAAGGCAACATCAACAACGTGTCCATCTACGGGCAAGAATTCAACCCCACCACCTGGAAACTCGCCGCCATGAATATGGCCATCCGCGGCATTGATTACGACTTCGGCAAACACAACGCCGACAGCTTCATCCAGCCGCAACACATCAACAAAAAGATGGATTTCATCATGGCAAACCCGCCATTCAACATCAGCGATTGGTGGAGCGAATCCCTGGCCGACGACCCACGTTGGGCATACGGCACGCCGCCCAAAGGCAACGCCAACTTCGCTTGGCTGCAACACATGATTTACCACCTCTCGCCCAACGGCAAAATGGCATTATTGCTGGCCAACGGCTCCATGAGCAGCCAAACCAACAACGAAGGCGAAATCCGCAAAGCCATCATCAATGCCGACTTGGTCGAATGTATGGTTGCCCTGCCCGGCCAGCTCTTCACCAACACCCAAATCCCCGCCTGCATTTGGTTTTTAAACCGTAACAAAAAGCGCAAAGGTGAAGTATTGTTTATCGACGCCCGCCAAATCGGCTATATGAAAGACCGCGTATTGCGCGATTTCACCGCTGACGACATCGCCAAAATTGCCGATACCCTCCACGCTTGGCAAAAATCAGACGGCTACGAAGACCAAGCCGCTTTCTGCAAATCCGCGACTTTAGAAGAGATTGCAGACAACGACTTCGTCCTCACACCGGGACGCTATGTCGGCACCGCAGAACAAGAAGACGACGGCGTACCATTTGCAGAAAAAATGCAAAATCTGACTACTCTTTTAAAGGAACAATTTGCGAAAAGTGCGGAATTGGAAGCGGAAATTAAGAAGAATTTAGGGGGATTAGGGTATGAGTGATAACTTTAAAACTGATACTTTAGATAGCTTATGTGAATTAATCGTGGATTGTCCACATTCAACTCCGACATGGACAACTTTCGGCTATGTAGTAATTAGAAATCAAAACATCACTGATGGTGTATTGGATTTATCATCACCGAGCTATACGGATTATTCAGGGTACAGAGATAGAACCAAAAGAGCTAGTCCACAAGAAAATGATATCGTGATCACCCGAGAAGCGCCGATGGGAAGAGTTTGCTTAATTCCTAAAGAACCAATCTGTTGCCTAGGGCAAAGACAAGTATTACTTCGTGCCGATAGAAACAAAATAAGTGCTGAATATCTCTACTGGTCTCTACGCTCCCCATTTGTTCAACGACAAATTCTAATAAATGAAGGAACAGGAGCAACCGTTAGTAATATGAGAATACCTGTGTTAAAAGCACTAGAAATTCCGCGGTTAGCATCCATTGAAATAGAAAATAAGAAAGCGAAAGATTTATCTAATATTCAAAATAAAATCCAACTCAACACCCAAATCAACCAAACCTTAGAACAAATCGCCCAAGCCCTGTTTAAAAGCTGGTTTGTCGATTTCGACCCCGTGCGTGCCAAAGTCCAAGCCCTTTCAGACGGCCTAAGCCTTGAACAAGCAGAGCTGGCAGCCATGCAGGCAATCAGCGGAAAAACACCCGAAGAACTGACCGCACTTTCACAAACACAGCCTGAACGCTACGCCGAATTAGCCGAAACCGCCAAAGCGTTTCCGTGTGAGATGGAGGAAATTGATGGGGTTGAAGTGCCTAAGGGGTGGGAGGTTAAACCACTACCTGAAATCATTGACTTCCTTGAAGGACCAGGCATTCGTAATTGGCAATATACAGATGAAGAAGATGGTATCAAGTTTATCAATATTCGCTGCATCCAGAATGGAGACTTGACATTAACAACCGCAAATAAAATCACGAAGGAAGAAGCTTTTGGAAAATATAAACACTTCCAGCTTGAAGAAGACGATATTGTTGTTTCAACATCTGGAACATTAGGACGATTTGCTTTTGTTAGGAAGGAACATTTGCCTTTATCACTCAATACAAGTGTTATCCGTTTCCGTCCTATTAAAAATAAAAGCACATTAGGCTTTATTGCTGGTTTTGTTGAGAATCAATTACAACATGAATTGGAGATCCGAGCTTCAGGTTCTGCCCAGCGTAACTTTGGACCTACACACTTGAAACAAATCTCTTTATTATTACCCAATTTTAAATTACTTGAATTACATCAGAAATATGCTTCTTCTTTATTTGAAAAAAGAAAACAGCTTCTGTCTGAAATTGATGTATTGAAAGATACTAGGGATTTGTTATTACCTAAATTATTAAATGGAGAATTTATAAAATGGAAAACTTAAAAAGAAATATAGACTCTGATGAAATTGAAATCCTTTGCGTAATAGAAACCTTAGATGAGTTAAAAGCGTTCATTACAGATTTTGAATATGAATTTGATGATGAAACACCACCACTGTTTAAAACTAGAACTACATCGAGAGAAAAGCATTCCTATTTAAAATATTTTAGAGGGCATAGCAAAGAAAGTTATAGACTATCATCAACACTAGAACGTTATTTAACTGATATTTTTGGTAAGAATTACGTTCAAAAAAACTTTGAAAAAATACAAGAAATATACCTAAAAGAGTGTAGGAAAGTTTTATTAGAACAAAGTATTGATGGGTTTTATTCTTTACCTATGGAATTAACTGATAATGACATTTGGGCCTTTGGGCGACATTATCATCTAAAAACACCATTATTAGATTGGTCTCGCTCATTCTTTGTTGCACTTTATTTCGCCTTTGAGGACTTAGAACCAGAACAAGAAAAATATCGTGTAATATATCAATTAAACGATTTTCTCCCTCCAGAACAGGATGTCATCATTACGCCCAAAATAAAAATTGGTACAAGGATAAATGCTCAAAATGGAGTATTTACTAAACTACCATCTTATCGCCTAGAAGAATTGGCATCACATAATCGACCGGAATACTTAGGAAAAGGTATCCCATTCATTAGTAAATATTTAATTTCTAGCAAATTAAGAATGGATGTTTTAAATTTTTTAGCTAGTATCAATATAGATCCTTATACCATTTATCCTGATTTATTAGGAAAAATGAAAGCATGCGAGATTGGCATTGATAAGGCTATTGTAGACATTCTTTTAGAGAATAGTTAAATATCAAATAGTTTCATAATACTGAGTTCTCCCTATTTTATTAAAGAAAGATTAAAAGGGATTTAAAACCAATACACTAAGGAGCTCATCATGCTCAACGAAAACGACATCGAACAACTTACCCTTCAACGCCTGCAATCCCTCGGTTGGGAATATCGCTATGGTAAAGACTTGCCTGTTCATGAAGGCGAGTTTGCCCGTGGCGATTTGAGCGGCGTAGTCTTTGTTGAGCAACTGCGTCAGGCGGTGCGTAAACTTAATCCGCAGCTGCCTGAAAGTGCGGTGGATTCTGTGGTCAAATCTGCGACGAAAAGTGATATTGGCGACTTGGTGGTGCGTAATCAGGCGTTTTATAAGCTGCTGCGTGATGGCGTGCGGGTGGAATATCAAGCTGATGGTGAGCAAAAAATCGAAATGGCGCGCTTGGTGGATTTTGAGCAGGTAAAGAACAACCGCTTTGTTGCCGTCAATCAGCTGGAAATCCGCAGCCGTAAAAGGGGCAAGCGTATTCCCGATATTATCGGCTTTGTGAATGGCCTGCCCTTGGTGGTATTTGAGCTCAAAAATCCGCTGCGTGAATCGGCGGATTTGTTGCAAGCATTTAATCAGTTTGAAACCTATAAAGATGAGATTGCCGAGCTGTTTGTTTACAACCAAGCCTTGATTATTTCAGACGGCATTGCCGCACGTTTAGGTTCGCTTTCGGCTGATTTCCAACGTTTTACACCGTGGAAAGTGGTTGATGAAAAAAATAAAAGCGAGCGCTTATATTTTGACGATGAATTGCAAAGCCTGCTCAATGGCTTAATGCAGTCTGAGGATTTATTGGACTATATCCGCTATTTCGTCTTATTTGAGCGGGATTCCAGCGGCAAAACCATTAAAAAAATCGCGGCGTACCATCAATATTACGGCGTAAATGAAGCGGTAGATTCCACACTTTTTGCGACCTCGGAAAAAGGCGACCGCCGCATTGGCGTGATGTGGCATACGCAAGGTTCGGGTAAATCGATTTCCATGTTGTTTTATGCCGGCAAACTGCTTGCGCAGCCTGAATTGAAAAATCCGACGATTGTGGTGGTCACCGACCGCAACGATTTGGACGGTCAGCTTTTCCAAACTTTTTCTTCAGGCAAAGATTTAATCAAACAAACGCCGCAACAAGTGGAAGACCGCGATCAACTGCGCCAACTGCTCGCGCAAAATGAAGTGGGCGGCGTGTTTTTTACCACGATTCAAAAATTCGCCCTAAATAAGAAAGAAAGCCACTTCCCCGTTTTAAATGAGCGCAGCAATATTATTGTGATCAGCGATGAGGCACACCGCAGCCAATATGGCTTTACGCAAAAGCTACATGAAGGCAAATTTCAGGCAGGCTACGCCCGCTATTTGCGCGATGCGCTGCCTAATGCTTCGTTTATCGGTTTTACCGGTACGCCGATTAGCCTAGAAGATAAGGATACGCAGGATGTGTTCGGGCGTTATGTGTCCATTTATGACTTGCAAGACGCGGTGGAAGATGGCGCAACGGTGCCGATTGTGTATGAAGCGCGCCAAATCCGCTTAAACGAAAAAGAACACGATGAGCTATTCAAAGAAATTGATGATTTGCTGGAAGAGGAGCAATCCCCTGCCCTGCGTTTGCAGGAAAAATTGTTGGGTTCGCAAGCCCGTCTGGCCGATTTAGCCGCGGATTTTGTGCAGCATTTTGCCAAATGCAATGAAGTCGTCGACAGCAAAGCGATGATGGTGGTTTCCAGCCGCCAAATTTGCGTGGACTTATACAATGAAATCATCAAACTACGTCCTGAATGGCATTCAGACAATATCAACGAAGGGACGATTAAAATTGTGATGACGGGTTCTGCTTCCGATGCGCCGGAAATGCAGAAACACGTTTACAGTAAACAGGAAAAACAAACCCTAGAACGCCGTTTTAAAGCTCCAAATGATGCACTGAAAATCGTGATTGTGCGCGATATGTGGCTGACGGGCTTTGAT
>CAUETL010000071.1:0-9329 GCA_959020685.1 Parahaemophilus parainfluenzae
TACGTATTGTGAACGTTGTAGTCCTTTCTGCCGCGCTCACCTTTATGGCGGGGGACCGTACCCATGCCGATGAGGCCTATGCTGGCGATATTATCGGCTTGCACAATCACGGTACAATTCAGATTGGTGATACCTTCACACAAGGTGAAGATCTGAAATTTACCGGTATTCCAAACTTTGCGCCTGAATTATTCCGTCGCATTCGTTTGAAAGATCCTCTTAAACAAAAACAATTGTTGAAAGGCTTAGTACAACTTTCTGAAGAAGGAGCTGTGCAAGTATTCCGTCCATTAAGCAATAATGATTTGATTGTTGGCGCGGTCGGTGTGTTACAGTTTGATGTGGTCGTTTCTCGTTTGAAATCAGAATATAACGTTGAAGCCATTTACGAAACAGTAAATGTCGCAACGGCTCGTTGGGTAGAATGTGCGGATAACAAAAAATTTGAAGAGTTCAAACGTAAAAATGAGCAAAATCTAGCATTAGATGGCGGTGATAATCTTACTTACATTGCACCAACTATGGTTAACTTAAATCTTGCACAAGAACGTTATCCTGATGTGACCTTCTTTAAAACAAGGGAACATTAATTCACTATTTTCTATCATTAACAAAAGGAAAAATCATGAAAAAATTGATGCTTATCAGTACAGCAGCGTTACTACTTTCAGGCTGTGTAAACACCGAGCTATCAAATGCAGGAAAAGCTTATAATCCACAAACTGATGCACGTATCCGTCTATACGGACAAAATGGCCGCTACACTGAGATGGAAGTAAAACAAGATGGAAAAACAGAAAAAGTAAATGTTGGTGGTGGATTGGGGCAATCCTTTGGCTCAATGCTTTACCTTAAAGGTAATGAATCACTAGGGATGCCAGATAGCGAAGCGAGTAAAAAACCAAGTCAATTCAATAACATTGGTTCAAGTACTTTCTTTAAAGAGTTTGTTATCCCTGCTGGTGCTGAAATCACTCTAAAAAGTGAAATAGTAACCCCAGATAATACTTATACCGATTATGCAAAAGGTATTAAATATACACAACTAGGTTACAGCTGTTCTGGTAAAAAACTCACATTCACTCCTCAGGCAGGAAAAGATTATGAAGCATTACCTGCAGCATCAACAGCTCAATGTAATTTAACTTTAGTAGAATTAAAATAAATCGATATGAAAGGTCACCGCAAGGTGGCTTTTCTTTTATATAAAGACATTAAAATTTGTAGCAAATAACAACTGATGGATAGAACAAAGTGCGGTTAAATTTAATCGCATTTTTTATATAAAAGAAATAGAGAAATAAGATGGCTGGGGTACTAGGATTCGAACCTAGGGATGCCGAGATCAAAACCCGGTGCCTTACCGCTTGGCGATACCCCAACTGGAATTCTTTGATTGGAAATAAAGAAGATTTTATTTAGATAGTATGGCTGGGGTACTAGGATTCGAACCTAGGGATGCCGAGATCAAAACCCGGTGCCTTACCGCTTGGCGATACCCCAACTACTATTTGACTGAAAGCTGATAAATGGTGCGGGACGAGGGACTTGAACCCACACACCTCTCGGCGCCAGAACCTAAATCTGGTGCGTCTACCAATTTCGCCAGTCCCGCAAACTTGGTGGCTACAGCGAGATTCGAACTTGCGACCCCAACATTATGAGTGTTGTGCTCTAACCAACTGAGCTATGTAGCCATCATTTGCTTTACCTTATCGGCTTTGCGGGGCGTATTATCCTGATTTGACCTATTCTCGTCAATCATTTTTTTGCAAAAAACGGATTTTTTGATTTAGTTGATTATAAATAAAACGCTTTTGCTATTTTTTGTTCACATCAAGAACGGAGATCATTCCAACGAAACGTTTCCAATGCAAGGTGTTAAATTGCCCTGGAATGTACCAATTAGAAATGGTTCCATCAAGATATAAGGCATCCTGGCAACCAATTTTAAGCAAACCTTGACTCAAGGTATAAAGATTAGGCTTCCCTTTTATCGTCATCAAAAATAGCAATTCATTTTGCTTCGTCAAACACACTACATTACGCTTATGATAACTTTCTAGGCTTGCTCGAAATTGCGGATTCATTTTTCCATGAATAATCAACATCGGGCCTGATTGCAACGCAAAATCTGGTTTGAGTTTGCTTTTTTGATACGCAGCGGTTGTTAAAATATAGGGTTTATTTCCAGCAATGGCAAAAACCCCATTAGGTTGTACATGGAAGTTACCTTTGCCTGATTTTGTATTTAACGCATTGAGCTCTTTTCCATGCTCAATCCATAATCCCGCTGGCGTATTATTCATGCTATAAATGCCTGCATTCATGATCATTTTCACGTTATAGCTAGGCTCTAAGGCATTTTTGAGACGCGTTAGACTTTGATAATCTTTACCTTCAGCATCTTTCCAATGTAGCTGTACTTCTTCGGGCTTTGCTTGAAAAATTCCGTAAGTAATATTGCCATCATCAAAAGTTCGATATTCCGCTAGGGATGACACACTCATCAGTAACGATGCGCTACCGAAAAGTGCGGTCAAAAATTTAATCGTTTTTTTCATTTAAAGGATGGGTTAAATGCAACGCATTTGAAAAGGCATGCAACCCTTCTGCATTACCCGATCTCATCATGGATTGCATGGTTTGGGTTGGAGCATGAATAAGTTTATTTGTTAATTTATAACTTAATTCTTGCAGAATTTTTTCAGTATTCTCACCTTGTTGAATTTGGTGTAACGCTTTTTCGAGTAATTCTTGGCGAGTATTCTCTGCCTCATCACGATAATGACGAATTAAATTAGAGAACTGTTGAACTTTCAACCATTCAAAGAAGGCATTACATTCTTGTGTAATGATATCTTGTGCTTGCTCTGATGCTTGCTCACGTTGAGAAAGATTACGTTGGATAATATCTTGCAAATCATCCACGGTGTAATGATACACACTTTCTAATTCAGAGACATTTTCATCAATATCGCGCGGCACGGCGATATCAACCATTAAAGTCGGTCTAAATTGGCGTGCTTTCTCCGCAATTTCAGCCATCGCTTTAGTGATTAAAATAGTCGGACTGCCTGTAGAGCTGATGACAATATCGGCTTGATTTAGCGGTATTTGCAATTCATCAAGCGAATACACATCAATCGGTGTATTAGACGCTAATTTTTCCACCAACTGCTCAGCACGAGATAAAGTGCGGTTAGCAATCATCAATTTTTTTACCCCGTGGCGTAATAAATGACGGCTTACCAATTCAATGGTTTCCCCTGCCCCAACAAGCAAAATTTGTAATTCACGTAAAGATTCAAAAATCTGGCGTGCCAAGCTACAAGCTGCATAGGCCACCGACACAGCGCTTTCACCAATATTGGTTTCAGTGCGCACACGTTTTGCTGTTGCAAAGGTTTTTTGGAACAAGCGAGAAAGCGTACTCGAAAGCGGAATATTCGCCGCTTGATAATAATCTTCACTGATTTGAAAAGCTTGCTTCACCTGTCCTAGAATTTGCGGCTCCCCCAAAATTAATGAATCCAAACCACATGCCACGCGCATTAAATGATTTGCGGCTTGTTGATTTTGATGTGCGTAAATACTTTTATTTAATTCATCGACAGAAAGCTGATGAATATTAGCAAACCAATTTATACAGTTCGTTTGCCATTGCTTACACTCTTGGGGTGAAATTTGACGATGGTGAAGATAAATCTCTGTACGGTTACAGGTAGAAAGAATAACCGCACTTTCTGCCAAATCTTGTTGGTGAATTTGTTGTAAGGCAAGCTGCCGCTTTTCTTCAGAAAAAGCGACTTTCTCACGAACAGCAACAGAAGCCGTTTTATGATTAATGCCTAGAACAAGAAGGGTCATAAAAACCTAATAAAAACAACCGCACTTTTATGAATATGCGGCTTAAGTAGAAAGTAAAAGTTTTGCTATTTTAATGAATTATTGAGAATTGAGCAAATTTCAAGATAAAAAACTCAAACAAATAACTAAAACGAGTTAAAACTTATCTTTAGCTAAACGCCATTGCGTAAATTCATCTAAATTTTTTGCTTGTAAAAACGGGTTAATTTGTTTCTCTAATCCAATTGTTGTTGGCAAACTCGGTTTCCCCTCTGCTCGATAACGTTCCACCAAAACACGTTGATTTTTGACCGCACTTTTATCCACCAATATGGTTTCCGCAAAAGCTAAATTACCCCGCGTATATTCATGAGCCGGGCAAACCACGGTTTCATCTGGTAATTGGTTAAAACGCTGCATAGATTCAAACATTTGAGCAAAATTGCCCGTGAACACGCGTCCACAACCACCAGAAAATAACGCATCGCCGCAAAATAGATGCCCATCCACCAAATAGCTGACATGCCCTGCCGTATGACCACCGCTTGGCAAAACTTCAATATGATAATGTGCCGTATTAATCACACCACTATCCACGATATTGGTTGCCCCTTTATTTGCACATTCTGTTGGGCCGAAAACAGGCACATTGGGATAATATTGCTTAAACTCCGCGACACCTTGCACATGATCATCATGATTATGGGTTAATAACACCGCTTCTACGTCTAATTTATTCGATTCTAAATACGGAATTAAACGGGTTATTTCTGGGATATCGATCACAATTACGGGGAAATTTTCTCGTCTATAAAGCCAAATATAGTTATCATTGAGTGCAGGAATAGGAACTAGCATAAATTACCTTATGAAAATAGGATTAACATTGAATTGGAAAGCCAAATGGCACAAACCACTTCTTTTACCTGAAAGTTGGCAAGCGTTACCACAAGGTGAAGCCTATTGTAACGTATTAACACATTATTTTGCCCAATGGACGCCAAAAATTTTAGGCTATCAAATTCTGAAAGTCGGTGCCTTAAGTGGCGAAATTGCCTTTGACTTGCCTTTACGTCATCAAATTGTGTTAGCTGAAAAAACAGCGCATTTTCCTACCGCACTTTTAAATGAAAGTGATAGCTTGCTCCAAGCATCGCCATTAACCTTGCCTTTTATTGAAAAAGAAATGGATGCCTGCTTATTAGCAAATACCTTAAATTTTGCGCAAGATCCTCATCAAATATTGCGTGAAGCACATCGTGTTTTAAAAGATGACGGTTGGATTTTCATCACGTTATTTAATCCGCTGAGTCCCTTGCTTTTCAAACCGAAATTAGGCGAGTTTAAGTTCCGACAATATGCCACTTGGCGAGTGGTTGACTGGCTATCATTATTAAATTTTGATGTGATTGCAGAAGAAAGACTATCCATAAAACAAGAGAAGAGCTCGCTCTGCTCTCCGCTCACTGTGATCATTGCCCAGAAACGAACTTATCCCTTAACACTGAATCCTGAGAAAGCGCGATCAAAAATGCCGGCGTTTTTAGAGCCGGCAAGTGCATTTAAAGAAATCAGAACAGAATAATTATTCTGTTACTTCTTTAATTACTGCAGAAGATGCATTATTTATTACAGACTCAACGCCTTTTTCTGCTGCAGCTTGAGAAGAATAATATTGGCTACGGCCAATTTCTTGGTGGTTAGCCGCTTTTAAAATGAAGTAAGGTTTGTCATTTTTCGCTACGCGATATTCAAAGTTTTTCGCATCCACACCATTTTTTTGCACTGAAGCAATACCGTTTTCAGCTGATGCTTTTGTTTTATAAAGTTCGCTAGTTAAAATAACTTGTCCGTTTGCTGCTTTTAAGTTGAATATAAATTGTCCGTCTTTAGCCACTTTTAATTCATAAAATCCTTGAGCCATGATGTCTCCCAATTGATTGATTTGTTTATAGTTTTACCTACACAGAAAATGCCTTTCTGCGCTTGGCTAATTTACCCTTAAAAATCAAGGAAAACAAGATCTAAAGCATATAAATTTTATGCTTGATTAGCCCATTAAACTCCCCTATGATGCGGGAGCTTTTTATAACAGGAACAATTATGACTGAACAAACATTTATTCTCGGCAAAGATGCCGCACTTGAAGACAGTATTTCAAAATTTCAACAAAAATTGACCGCACTTGGTTTCAATATCGAAGAAGCCTCTTGGCTTAATCCTGTGCCAAATGTATGGTCTGTACATATTCGTGATAAGGATTGCCCACAATGTTTTTCTAACGGTAAAGGTGCAAGCAAAAAGGCCGCATTAGCGTCTGCATTAGGTGAATATTTCGAACGTCTTTCCACCAACTATTTCTTTGCTGATTTCTATTTAGGACAAGAGATTTCTAACGGTGATTTTGTCCATTATCCCACTGAAAAATGGTTTCCGATTGAAGATGAAGCCCTTTTACCAGAAGGAATTTTAGATGACTATTTATGGGACTATTTCGATCCAAACCAAGAGCTAACCCCTGAATTACTTGTGGATCTGCAATCCGGTAATTACGATCGCGGTATTGTCGCGATGCCTTATGTGCGCCAATCCGATCAAGAAACCGTCTATATTCCACAAAGTATCATTGCGAATTTGTATGTCTCTAATGGGATGTCTGCTGGTAACACAAAAAATGAAGCACGAGTGCAAGGGCTTTCAGAAGTTTTTGAACGTTACGTAAAAAATCGCATTATTGCAGAAGCCATCAGTCTTCCTGAAATTCCAAAATCCGTGATGGATCGCTATCCATCTATTCAAGCCTCTATTGAAAAATTAGAGGAAGAAGGCTTCCCTATTTATGCCTTTGATGCGTCACTAGGTGGCAAATATCCTGTCATTTGTGTTGTGTTGCTTAACCCAAATAACGGCACTTGCTTTGCTTCTTTTGGTGCACATCCAAACTTTCAAGTGGCATTAGAGCGTACCGTAACGGAGCTTTTACAAGGTCGCAGCTTAAAAGATCTCGATGTATTCTCTCCTCCATCATTCAATAATGATGATGTGGCGGAGCATGCTAACCTTGAAACACACTTTATTGATTCTAGCGGTTTAATTTCTTGGGATTTATTCAAAAATACGCCAGATTATGAATTTGTAGATTGGGATTTCTCAGGTTCAACGCAAGAAGAATATGAAAACTTGATGGCAATCTTTAATGCAGAGGAAAAAGAAGTCTATATCATGGATTACAACCATTTAGACGTTTACGCTTGCCGCATTATCGTACCAGGCATGTCTGATATCTATCCTGCTGATGACCTCATTTATGCCAATAATAATATGGGTATGGACTGGCGTGAGATCTTATTGGATCTGCCACACCATCATCATGATGCTGAAACTTATGAAGAATTATTAGCAGAATTAGATGAGCAAGATATTGACGATGCCACACGCGTTCGCGAATTTATCGGTATCGTTGCACCAAAAGCAAGCGGTTGGACAACATTACGTGTTGGTGAACTTAAATCCATGCTTTACTTAGCATTAGGTGAATTAGAATTAGCCTTAGATTGGGCAAACTGGACGATGAATATGAACAGCTCTGTGTTTACACCAGAGCGTGCAAATTACTATCGTGCTTTAATCAGCATCATTGAATTGCATTTAGACAATACTCGCGATCCACAACAATATCGCACTGTATTTGAAAGAATGTATGGCAAAGAAGCCGTTCAACAAGCTTGGGCTGCGGTGGCTGAAAAAGGTAACCCGTTCTATAACTTACCAGCCAGCGATGAAACGCTTGAAAACTTCAAAGAACACCAAGCTTTACTTGGTGCCTATGCTAAACTACAAAAAGCCAAACGAGAAAATTGGAAATAGACGATTTTCTCTCAATCATAAGGCGGACTTCATGTCTGCCTTATTTATTTCTGCATTAAAAAAACGCTTTAAAATCAACCGCACTTTTCACACAAAAACGCTTAAATTTATGCTATAATCCGTCACAATTTTTTGATCAAAAAAGGAATAAAAATGACGGATTCAATCCATTCCTCTATTACCCCAGTCAATATTGAAGAAGAACTCAAATCTTCTTACCTTGACTACGCCATGTCGGTGATTGTTGGGCGTGCTTTGCCCGACGTACGTGACGGTTTAAAACCCGTGCATCGACGTGTGCTTTTCTCCATGGATCAATCTGGCATCACTGCCGGCAAAAAATACGTAAAATCTGCCCGTGTGGTAGGTGATGTAATCGGTAAATATCACCCGCACGGTGATTTTGCAGTGTACTACACCATTGTGCGTATGGCACAGCCGTTCTCATTGCGCTACATGTTGGTAGATGGGCAAGGTAACTTCGGTTCAATCGACGGTGACGCGCCAGCAGCAATGCGTTATACCGAAGTCCGTATGCAAAAAATCACCCAAGCGTTATTAACTGACTTGGATAAAGAAACCGTGAATTTCTCGCCAAACTATGATGGCGAATTAATGATTCCAGATGTATTACCTACCCGTATTCCGGCACTTTTAGCAAACGGTTCTTCCGGTATTGCGGTGGGGATGGCAACCAACATTCCACCACACAACTTAAATGAAGTGTTAGATGGCTGCTTGGCTTATATTGATAACGAAAACATCACCATTGATGAATTAATGCAATATATCCCAGGCCCAGACTTCCCGACAGCAGCATTAATTAATGGTCGTAAAGGGATTGAAGAAGCTTATCGCACTGGTCGCGGCAAAGTATATGTTCGCGCTCGTGCTAGCGTAGAAACCACAGATAAAGGCAAAGAGCAAATTATTGTGACTGAATTGCCTTATCAAGTGAATAAAGCCAAATTAGTGGAAAAAATTGCTGAGCTTATCAAAGATAAAAAAATCGAAGGCATCAGCAATATTATCGACCTTTCGAACAAAGAAGGGATCCGCATTGAAATCGACATCAAACGCGATGCCGTAGGCGAAGTGGTATTAAATCATCTCTATGCGCTTACCCAAATGCAGGTGACCTTCGGGATCAACATGGTGGCTTTAGATCACGGTCAACCACGTTTATTCAACTTAAAACAAATCATTGAAGCCTTTGTGATGCACCGTCGAGAAGTGGTGATTCGCCGTTCTTTATTTGAATTGCGTAAAGCCCGCGAGCGTACTCATATTTTAGAAGGTTTAGCGGTTGCGACATCAAATATCGATGAAATCATCGATATCATCCGTCAATCGAAAGAGCGTAAAGAAGCGGCAGAAAAATTAATTTCTCGTCCTTGGAAACTGAATAACGAAATTTTAGGTTTGCTTGATGCAGCGGCACGTCCAGCTGAGTTAGCGGCTGAATTTGGTATTAAAGGTTCGGATTACTACCTTTCTCCAGAACAAGTTGATGCAATCTTAGAACTTCGCTTACATCGCTTAACCGGTCTTGCTACCGAAGAAGTGATCAATGAATACAAAGAGTTATTGGTTAAAATTGCAGAACTTCTTCA
>CAUETL010000072.1:0-9056 GCA_959020685.1 Parahaemophilus parainfluenzae
TGAAGAAATTCTTTGATAACTTAGGTAAGTAAGCCTAAACAAAAAGTGCGGTCAATTTTAAAACTGTTTTGAAATTGACCGCACTTTTACTTTATACGACTGAAATGGCTTTTATTTGTACATAAACATCCATGCCTTGAGCAAAATGTAATTCATTAAACGCCCATTTACTGATACTTGCCCAAACTTTATGCCCTTCTACCAATACCGCAATATCAATGCGATTCTCTTGCGGAACGATTTGGACAATTTGCCCACGTAAGATATTACGAATACTCGTTTGCTCAGGCTTGCTGAGAGTGAGTGATACATCGGAACTATAAATACAGACGCGCACTTTTTCATTCGCTTGATGATGCACTTCGTTGATCCAAAGTTGCTGTTCCCCCAAAGAAAGTGCAGTCATTTTATAGGTTGGATTATGCAAATAGACAGGCAACGCCAACACACTACTCTGCTCTGATTCGCCTTTCCAAGGGGCAAATAACGGACTGTTCCAGACATTTTCTAAGGTGTCATAGGCTTTCACTTTACCGTTTTCCATCAGCACCACGCGATCGGCCAAACGTAATAATTCGTCCAAACTGTGCGTCACATATAAAATCGGCACATTAATTTCTTTGGATAGACTTTCCAGATATTGCATAAGCTCACGTTTGCGAGGTACATCTAAAGCAGAAAGCGGTTCATCCATCAATAAAATATCAGGATCCGTTAATAAGGCTCGCCCAATCGCTACACGTTGTTTTTCGCCACCCGATAAAGTCAGAGGATAGCGTTTGAGTAACGGTTCAATACCAAGTAGCTGAACGATATAATCAAAGTCTTCACGGCTGACATTCTTCATGCCATAACGTAAATTACCTTTGACGTTGTAATGCGGAAATAAACGGGCATCTTGGAATACATAACCAATTTTGCGTTGATGTACAGGAAGATTCTCACCCTTCTCTACATCCACTAAAGTGCGGTCATTTAAACAAATAAATCCTTGATCGGGATGAGTTAAACCACCCACTAAATTAATCAATGAGGTTTTCCCCGAACCAGACAAACCAAAAATCGCCGTCACACCTTGAGTTGGCAGTTGCAGATCCGCACGTAAGGTCAGGCGACCTAATTGTTGTTGTACATTAATGTGTAGCATCGCCCTGCCCCAGTTTTTTCTGCATGCGTGGGCGCAATGCTGCGGAAAGCAAGAAAGAAATTAATGAAAGGATCACCGCAAACAAGCAAAGGCGTGCAGTTTGTGCTTCTGCGCCTGGTGTTTGGATAAACGAATACATTGCTAAAGGAATGGTTTGAGTTTCACCCGCAATATTGGAAACGAAGGTAATAGTCGCACCAAACTCTCCTAAAGAGCGTGCAAAACCTAATACTAAACCTGCCAATACGCCAGGTAAAGAAAGAGGCAACGTGATTGTAAAAAAGACTCGCCAAGGCGAAGCGCCAAGCGTTTGTGCGGCTTGCTCTAACTTAAAATCGATGCTTTCTAAGGAAAGACGAATCGCCCGCACGACTAATGGAAATGCTACCACCGCGGAAGCTAATACCGCTCCCTTCCAACTAAAGCCAAAGGATACACCAAACCATTGATATAAATACTTGCCGATAAAGCCGTTACGCCCCATGGCAACTAATAATAAATAACCGATTACCACTGGCGGCAGCACTAAAGGCAGATGAATAATTCCTGTAATCAGCGACTTGCCGTAGAATTCCTTACGAGCCAGCAGCCAAGCGATAAAAATTGCGAAGGGCAAACTCCAAAGCATAGAACTCAATGCGACACTCATGCTTAAGTGAATCGCATCCCATTCCATCGGGCTTAATTGAAACCAAGAGAGCAAAATATTTCCTTGTGTATATATCGATATGACGAAATTTCTTTAGAGATAACAAAAAGGACAGTTTCCTGTCCTTTCTTTATAAAGTCTAACTCATTATTTCACAGAGAAACCATATTCAACAAATATTTTTTTCGCTGCGCTCGATTCTAAGTAGTTAAGGAAATCACGAGTATCCGCATTGTCATGATCTTTTAAAATCGCGACTGGATATTCAACCGGTTTATAACTATCTTTCGGGAATACACCTACTGCTTTCACGTCTTTACTCACTTTTGCATCAGTGCTATACACGATACCATAAGGGGCTTCAGCGCGTTCAACTAAGGCTAACGCACCTCGTACGTCTTTCGCTCGCGCTAATTTATCTTTAACTTGATCCCATAAATTTAATTTGGTTAATGACTCTTCAGCATATTGTCCTGCGGGAACATGCGCAGGATCACCCACAGATAAATAGCTGTCTTTTAAGCCTTTGATCCATTCACCTTTGGCAATATCCACTGAATTAGCCGCACTTTTAGCCGGCGCAATTAACACTAATTCATTGCCCGCTAATACTTTTTCAGTTTCTTTTACAGTGAGATTTTTATCTGATAAATATTTCATCCATTTGTTGCTAGCTGAAATAAATAAGTCTGCAGGTGCACCTTCTTCAACTTGTTTTGCAAGGGTAGAAGAAGAAGCAAAAGAGAAAACGACGGTATTATTTGGCTTTTCAGTTTGGTATTGATCCGCAATTTGTTGTAGCGCATCAGTCATTGAAGCTGCTGCAAACACAGTCACTTTTGCTGATGCCGCAAAAGATACGCCCATGCCTGCAATTAAAAGTGCGGTTGCAAATTTAGTTAATTTCATTATTTATCTCCTATATAAATGAAACTATATATAAAAAAATATACTACGAATAAATTATAACTTGAATTTTTAAATAAGCATACAGAAAAACTTAAAGATCAAGTAAAATAGACAGAATTGTGTATTAGGAGGAGATGATGAAACAAACTGAAATTTTACTGACGGTCAAACTTCATCAAGAATTATTTATTGATCCAAAACGTGTTCGCCTCTTAAAAGAAATTAAAGAATGTGGCTCAATCAACCAAGCGGCCAAAAATGCCAAAGTGAGCTATAAAAGTGCTTGGGATCACCTTGAAGCGATGAATAAAATCAGCCCAAAACCGCTTTTAGAACGTAATATCGGTGGGAAAAATGGGGGCGGTACATCATTAACGACTTACGCAGAACGTTTGCTACAGCTTTACGATTTGCTCGAACAAACACAAGAGCACGCGTTCCATATTCTGCAAGATGAGACGATCCCGTTAAACAGCCTGCTTTCAGCAACAGCAAAATTCTCCTTACAAAGTAGTGCGCGCAATCAATTTTTCGGTAAGGTAGCAAGCCAACATATTGTGGACTCCCGCTGCATTGTTGCAGTAAACATTCAGGATTTAGCTCATCCATTACATGTTTCAATCACAATGCGCAGTGCTGAGCGCCTCAGACTCATTACTGAAAAAGAAGTGATGGTCATGTTTAAAGCCCCTTGGGTGAAAATTAGCGCCACCCCATTAGAAGAAAAAAATAACCTTTTCCAAGCGACGATTCTTTCTATGCAGAATGAAGAAGCGATTTTACAAATAAAGGACAGCTCAATTGAATTTTGTGCGAGTATTCATAGCAAAGATGGTTGGAAAGTGGGACAAGAAGTCTGGTTACACGTGGATCCTGAACAGATCATTTTAGCGACATTGAAGTAATATCAGAAACAAAAAGTGCGGTTAAAATTAACCGCACTTTTTTATTTTCGCTTACAACGCAATCTCATCAATCGATCGCCCAAAACTTGGCAAAAAGACCTGTAAAAAATAATCCATTTCTTGACTGTGCCATTGTTCCATTAAATTTTCTAAACGTTTTTTGGCTGTTTTAAATTCATGGTTACCATGCTCTAATTCAAATTGAGCTTTAATATACGCACAAATCAAATCCGCTTGTTTTACTACATGCTTTTCTTCTGGGCTAAATTGCTCACTATCTAAGTATGGCGCAAAACTATCTTGCAACTCAGTCGGAAGCAAGCTAATTAAATGTAATTCGGCTGCCGCTTCAATGTCTTTATAAGCATGAGTTATTTCAGAATTGAAATACTTAATTGGGGTCGGCAGATCACCCGTAAAAATTTCAGAGGTATCATGATACATCGCCATCACCGCAATACGCTCTGGATTTACTTTCCCACCAAAAAATTGATTTTTAATAATGGCTAAAGCTTGTGCCACAAAGGCTACTTGCAGGCTATGCTCCGCCAAGTTTTCCTTTTCAATATTGCGCATCAATGACCAACGCTGAATTAAGCGAAGACGATCTAAACAGGCAAAAAAGTGACTGGTTTTAACTTCCACGATATATCCTTAGTTAGATGGTAACTCTTCAATAACTACAGGGAGATCAATCACTTTACCTAAGCGAGAAACAGTAACAATAACTTCTGTATTCGGTTTAGTATCACTAATAATTTGCATCATTTCACGAATAGATAAGTTATCTTGTTTATTTAAACGTAAAATCACATCGCCCACTTGAATCCCCGCTTTCGCTGCCGGGCTATTGGCGGTCACACCTGTAATCACAATGCCACCGTTTGAGTTAGCGGTGATTTCACTTTGTACCCCAAAATAACCACGAATCACACGACCATCGCGAATAATTTTATACAACACATCATTAGCAATACTGATTGGAATCGCAAAATTCAGACCTTCCGCAATTTCATTGGCTGTTTTACCAATACTTAACGTGCTGATCCCCACTAATTCGCCAGCTGAGTTAATTAAAGCGCCACCAGAGTTACCGCGGTTAATTGATGCATCTGTTTGAATAAAGTTTTGACGACCTAAAGAATCGCCAACTGCACTACGTCCTACCGCACTGATAATCCCTTGTGACACACTTTGCCCAAGGTTATATGGGTTACCAATAGCTAGAGCAATATCACCTACTCGTACTTGGCGTTCTTTATTTTGTGGAATCGTCGAAAGATTGGTTGCTTTAATTTTTAATACCGCAAGATCCGTCAAATTATCCGAACCGATTAAATTCGCTTCATAAATATTACCGTTTTGCAGTGCCACCACAATTTGATCAGCATTTTGGATAACGTGTTTATTGGTAAGAATATAACCGTCTTTGGTCATAATCACGCCAGAACCTAAGTTATTTACCTGTAATTGATCGCTATCATTAATACTGGCAGAAGAAAAAGATCGGTTGTACACATTCACCACGGCAGGAGAAGCAATTCTCACGGCGCTATTGAACGAAACGATATCATCAGCAGAGAAAAGGCTGCTGTTATTGAGCTTAGGAACGGCAAATAAAATAACACCTGCCGCAGCAAGCCCCCAAAGGGCGGAGTGGAAAAGTTTTTTAAGCATTTTTTTATTCTTTTATTAATAAGTTAGGTAAATAACTGAGCTTTAAATCATCCCCAATTCTTTCACATTCTTGCAGTTGCCACAATGGGGCATCCGCAAGTTTTTCCAAATGCGAAAGTTGGCATAATCCTCGAGCGTTATCTCCCAAGAGTTTCGGGGCAACATAAATGATTAATTCATCTACAGCATGTTGTTCAATCAAGCTACCCGCTAAATTGGCGCCCGCTTCTACCCAAACGGAATTCACTTGTCTCTTGCCGAATTCTGTCATCAATAGATCAAAATCATAGTTTTCTGGCAATAATATTTGCTCACAGAAATCAGGGAATACCGACATATCTCGTGGAATTGAACCCACAAGCCAAACTGGTGAATGGGTATGGAATAATTGATGGCTTGGTTGAACTCGATTTTTGGAATCTAAGATCACACGAATAGGCTGACGCACAGTATCTTCGGCATATTCCGCTTTTAAATCATCAGGGAATTGATTCCAACGCACGTTCAAGTTTGGATCATCAGCTAATACGGTAGCGCTAGTTGATAAAAGTGCGGTCGCTTTGGCTCGCATTTTTTGTACATCTGCACGAGCTGCTTCACCTGTGATCCACTTGCTTTCACCGCTCGCCATGGCTGTTCGACCATCTAAACTCATGGCTAATTTCAGCTGCACATAAGGCTTACCGGTTCGCATACGTTTGAGAAAACCTTTATTTAAGGCTTCAGCTTGTTCATTCAATAAATTGACCGCACTTTGAATGCCTGCATCAGCTAGCATTTTCAGGCCCTTGCCTGCTACTTGCGGATTAGGATCTGCCATGGCGGCAACAACTCGACTGACCCCCGCTTCAATTAAACCTAATGCACAAGGCGGTGTGCGTCCATAATGAGAACAAGGTTCAAGCGTCACATAAGCGGTTGCGCCTTTCGCTTTCTCACCGGCATCGGCCAACGCCATTCGCTCTGCATGAGGCTGACCCGCTTTAAAATGAAACCCTTTCCCGACAATTTCACCGTTCTTAACTAACACACATCCTACGGATGGATTTGGCGCGGTGGTGTACTGCCCTTTTGCCGCAAGCTCAAGAGCCAGTTGCATAAATTTCACGTCATCAGGGGAAAAGGTGTCACTCATATTAATCCTTTAAGTTTTCAATTTCTTTGGTGAATTCATTGATATTATCAAAGCTCAGGTAAACGGATGCAAAACGGATATACGCCACTTTATCTAATTCTTTCAGCTCATTCATGGCTAATTTACCCACGAGATGACTTGGCACTTCGCGCTCACCTGTCGCACGTAATTGGATAATAATATGGCTGATGGCTTTTTCCACATCATCCGAACTTACAGGACGTTTTTCTAACGCATGTTGAATACCGCTACGCAATTTATCTTCGTTAAACGGCTCGCGTGACCCATCATTTTTAATAATTTTTGGCACCACTAATTCGGCTGTTTCAAAGGTGGTAAAGCGTTCATGACAATTCCCGCATTCCCGACGACGACGCACTTGATACCCATCAGAAACCAAACGGCTGTCAATTACCTTAGTTTCTTCAGTTGAACAAAACGGACAACGCATTTTAGCTCCTTTTCAAAATGATTCTTAAGTCAGTATCTTATCAAAAATCCAGGATCTTTTCGATCTGAAGATCCGCTTTAAGACAACATTTCTCCAAACCAAGAGGTGGTTTGTTTCACCAACTGCAAAAGACCATCCTGCGATTTAAATTGTTCTGTTTGCCCCCACACCCTCGCCCAATAAGGATCGGCTTTTCTATAACCATAGTTATCATCTTTCGCTAGGGATTCGATATTTGTTAAAACATTGTCAAAATTGACCGCACTTTCATCTTTTTCAATAAACTTCGATATATTTTCCGTTGGAATGAGCTGAATTTGTTGCTGGCTTTGTAAATAGGCCTCAACGTACATTTTCAATTTCTCAAGTGCGGTTGATTTTTCTATTGTTTTTAATGTTAAATCCTTATCTTTAGCGATAATGCGTGGTGGCTGAGCGTTCTCTTTTGTCGCCAGTTGAATGAGATAATAAAGCCATGGGCGAATACGATAACGATCTTTATATTTTGCAAATCGCCATTCGATTATCTGATTTTCATCGCCAAATAACGGCTCCATATAGCCAAACAAGCGAATATTGCCTTGTGCCGTTTCCACCACAAAATCGACACTCTCACTATGTGGTGAAGAATAATCCTTAATTTTCTCTTTAAAAGCCAATACATCAGCACGAATGGATTGCGCACAGACTTCCGCAAACTCGCCACGTGGCATGATGCCTTTCACTCGCTGTTTGGCAAAATAATCGTTAAATTGCGCTTCCTCTAAATGCAATAACTCATTACTAATGCGATAATGATCCAAACCATTTAACGTGAAGTTTTCACTTTCTTCAATGCGATCGTCCTCATCTCGGAAATACACGCCAAGCTGCTTTTCAAAAAAGAATTTCACTGGATTTTCAACAAAACTCACAAAACGATCGAGCTCAATTTCCGCTATTGACTCTTGATTTTCCCCCATCGGCACAACAAATTCATGACATTTTCTTTCTTGAAATTGCGCAATCGGCAACCATTTTTTCGCAAAAGAGCGGTTAATTTTCCCTTCATTTTGGAAATTGCTTGGACTAAATGCCGTCATTGGATGTTGTTCAATTCTCAAACCATTGTCTGAATAATGATTAATATAATCAACCAATTGGCTCACCAATACTGAAGGCTCTTTGGGTTGATTATCAATAATTGAAGAGCCCACATAACTCACATAAAAATGGGATCTTGCGGCGAGCAGAGCCTCAAGGAATAAATAACGATCATCATCTCGACGAACACGATCGCCTTTTTGATGATGATATTGCATTAAGTCAAAACTATTTGGGGTATGACTGCGTGGGTAATCCGCTTCATTCATTCCGAGCAAACACACCACTTTAAAAGGAATAGAGCGCATTGGTAAAAGCGTACAGAAATTCACTTTTCCCGCTAAGAAACGAAGGCTATTTGGTGTTTCTTCTAAACGCGCAGACATCACTTCCGCAATGACATCCGCCTGCAAGGTTTCTTCAAAATTGACGGCCTGCAAATCATCGGCAAAGGCATTAATACAATCTTGAATATAAAACAAGGTATCCGCCGTTTCTTCATTTTGCACAAAGAAATCCTTCAAAAGTGCAGTCAATTTTTCACGCCATTTTTCAATGTTGTGTGCTTTTTGCAGATCTTGATGCCATTTATTTAAGACCGTAAAAAATTGATTCACTGCACCAACTAACTGCCCTTTCAATCCATAGCTACTATCAAGTCCAAGGCTGTCTTGCCAAACGCCTTGCTCTTCACGCATCGCATAACCTAAAGTCATACGTTCAAGTCCCGCCTGCCACGCGTTAAAATTCAGTGTATTCTGCCGTTTTTCTAAACCAAAGCGAATACCTGACTCTTTCACCCATTCACGGATTTGCTCGAGATCGGCAAGGGCAATATTAAAACGTTCACGGATAGCCGGAATATCCAATAAAGCCAACACTTCTTCCGCGCCAAACTGACTTTCTCTTAAATTTAATAGGGAAAGATAGCTCGACACGATCACATCACTTTCAGACAATTTACTGTCAGAAATTGAGAACGGAATAACAGGTGCGTCCGCACTATTCGCCCCAAAGACAGCCTGAATATAAGGCGTGTATTGATTAACATCGGCCACCATGACCACCACATCTTTTGGTGTAATCTGTTCTTCTTTTGG
>CAUETL010000073.1:0-9024 GCA_959020685.1 Parahaemophilus parainfluenzae
ATTCGCAGATTTTTTAAATAGAGCGCACCTTCCTGTGCGTTATATTCTGGAACGGCATCAAAGGTTAAATGCAACTTAGCTGGGTAGGTTTTACCAGATAAACGAATAAGCGTATCAGCCAAACCACTCATTTCAACACGATTACTTTCAGTTTGCCCGATTTGAGTAACCAAATCTTTCAGCGCATAATCCACGGAAAAGAATCCGGGAATACCGAGCTTGTCATTAATCGTGCCTTTTTCACTTAAATATTGGTTAATTTGTTGCTCACTGATACTGAAGGGAGAGGCTTGTACGGATAGCGTGCAGAAGCCTAAAGTCAGTATAGCGAACGCTTTTTTCAAAAAATGCATATTTTCTCCTTGATTGAAAAAGAATAAAAATTTTGTAGAATGTATCGCTTATCTTTTCACTATACAATAAAAATTTAAGTAGAGATTATGACTTCGTCATTTAAAGAGCATGTGCAGAAGCTTCTTGAAAAACACCGTGGGGAACGTGTTTTCCAATTTGAATATTTAGGGAAACATTATTGGTTAAAACAACCCGAGCAATTAAAAGGGATATGGTTATTATTAAAACCGCATCCAAAGCAACATTTTAAAGAAGAATGTGAGATTCTTCAGCACCTGAATAATATTGGTGCACCAGTACCTAAATTATGTGATTTCGGAGATGATTATTTAGTATTGGAAGATGCGGGGCCAACATTAAACAGCTGGCTGAATAATGAAAAATTGTCTTGGGCAGAAAAATCACATATTTTGCATTCAGCGATGGAGATATTGATTAGTCTTCATCAACAAGGCATTATTCATGGTCGTCCAGCCATACGAGATATTGCATGGAGAGATGGTCAGATTAGTTTTATGGACTTTGAATCCCATTCAAAAAGCCATAATGAACATTGGTTGATTACACGTGATATGCTAGCATTTTTATACAGTTTGTGTCGTGTGAAAGGCTTAGATGATGAAAAGCTTGGTGAATTATTTGATTATTATAAATCTCACTGTCCAACGATTTATTGGGCTGATATGTTGTCATATATGAGAAGATTTCGCTGGCTTTATTATCTTTTACTTCCGTTTAAACCAATTGCTCGAACGGATTTATTGGCCGTTTATCGGTTATTTGAACATTTAACAAAGGAAAATCTATGAAAAAATTATTTTTAGTGGCTGTATTAAGTGCTTTGGTAAGCGCTTGTTCTGTGGGTGTTGGCGCTGGTGGCGGCAGTAATGGTGTGGGCGTTGGTGTAGGTCTTGGAACTGGCTTTGGATTCTAACTCTCACTTTAAGATAAAGCTAAGTGCGGTCAAAAATCTTAGGTTTTCAAGAAAATTAGCAGAAACCGCTTGATCTTTTGATTTAGAACACTATAATACACCCCATATTTCGGACGCGGGGTGGAGCAGCTTGGTAGCTCGTCGGGCTCATAACCCGAAGGCCGTCGGTTCAAATCCGGCCCCCGCAACCAATAACAAGTTCAGTAAAAAGAACCCCAAGTTTGGGGTTTTTTTGTACGAGAAATTTAGAAACTGGGCTTAGGTTCATTGAGGAACCTAACCCTTTTTTTATGTCTGAATTTTAAGATTAGGAGCAAAAATTGGCAACATTAGAACAAAGATTGCAAGAGATGCTTCAAGGTGCAGTAGAAGACTTAGGCTGCGAACTTTGGGGGATTGAATGCCAACGTGCAGGTCGTTTTATGACCGTACGTTTATTCATTGATAAAGACGGTGGCGTAGGCGTTGATGATTGTGCTGATGTAAGTCGTCAAGTGAGCGCGATTTTAGACGTGGAAGATCCAATTGCGGATAAATATAACCTCGAAGTGTCATCACCAGGTCTTGATCGTCCACTATTTACGCTTGAACAATTCCAACGTTATGTGGGCGAGGATATCGCTGTGCATTTACGTATTCCTGTTTTAGATCGTCGTAAATGGCAAGGTAAATTGGAAAAAATTGAAAATGACATGTTGACACTTATTGTTGATGGTCAGGAACAAGTTCTTATTTTTGGCAACATTCAAAAAGCCAATGTAATCGCAAAATTTTAAAGGAGAAAAAGGAAAATGAGTAAAGAGATTTTGTTAGCTGCTGAAGCAGTATCTAACGAGAAGTTATTACCACGTGAAAAGATTTTTGAAGCGTTAGAGAGTGCGATTGCACTTTCAACGAAGAAGAAATATGACTATGAAACCGATATTCGCGTGTCTATCAACCCTAAAACGGGTGAATTTGATACATTCCGTCGTTGGTTGGTGGTTGATGAAGTTAAAGTGCCAACAAAAGAAATGACATTAGAAGCGGCACAATTTGAAGATCCGAATGTTCAACTTGGTGATTATGTTGAAGACCAAATTGAGTCTATCGCATTTGACCGTATTGCAATGCAAACTGCTCGCCAAGTAATCAGCACTAAAATCCGTGAAGCAGAACGTGCAAAAGTAGTTGAGCAATTCCGTTCTGAAGAAGGTAAGATTGTTACGGGTACAGTGAAAAAAGTAAACCGTGAAAGCATTATTTTAGATTTAGGCAATAAAGCAGAAGCCGTGATTATGCGTGAAGATATGCTTCCACGTGAAAACTTCCGTCCTGGCGACCGTGTTCGTGGTGTGCTTTATAAAGTAAATCCAGAAAGCAAAACTGCACAACTATTTGTAACTCGTGCGAAACCTGAAATGTTAATCGAGTTATTCCGTATTGAAGTACCAGAAATCGGCGAAGAAATGCTTGAAATTCGTGGTGCGGCACGTGATCCAGGTTCTCGCGCGAAAATTGCGGTGAAATCTAATGATAAACGTATCGACCCAGTTGGTGCATGTGTGGGTATGCGTGGTGCACGCGTTCAAGCGATTACCAATGAGTTAGGTGGCGAACGTGTGGATATCGTACTTTGGGATGACAATCCAGCACAATATGTGATCAATGCAATGGCACCAGCTGATGTGACTTCAATCATCGTGGATGAAGATAATCACTCAATGGATATTGCAGTTAATGCTGATAACTTAGCACAAGCAATTGGTCGTAATGGTCAAAATGTACGTTTAGCGACACAATTAACCGGTTGGACATTAAATGTCATGACTACCGAACAATTAAATGAAAAACATCAAGCAGAAGACACCAAAGTATTAAATTTATTCATGGATAAATTAGGTCTTGATGAAGAGTTCGCTCAAATCTTAGTGGATGAAGGCTTTACTTCATTAGAAGAAGTAGCTTATGTTCCTGTGAGTGAGCTGACTGCAATTGATGGTTTAGAAGATGAAGATCTTATCGAAGAGTTACAAGGTCGTGCAAAAGATGCCATTACTGCAGCGGCTGCAGCTGAAGAAGAAGCCTTGAAAAAAGCGAATATTGAAGATCGTTTATTAAATCTTGAAGGGATGAATCGTCACATTGCCTTTAAATTAGCTGAAAAACAAATTACTACGCTTGAAGAACTTGCTGAGCAAGGTGTAGATGATTTAGCTGATATCGAAGAATTAACCGCAGAGCAAGCCGCTGACTTTATTATGGCTGCGCGTAATATTTGCTGGTTTAGCGAAGAGTAAGGAGTTTAATAATGACTGAAGATGTAAAAAATGCGGATGCGAATGCACCGAAAAAACTAAGTATTCAACGCAGAACAAAAACAACCGTAAGCAGTACAACAGCTGGCGGTAAAGCAAAAGCGGTACAAGTTGAAGTTCGTAAAAAACGCACTGTGCCAACAGATGCTGCGCGAAAAGCCGCTGAGGCAGAAAAATTAAAAGCACAGCAAGAAGCAGAGAAGAAAGCGGCAGAAGAAAAAGCACGTTTAGCTGCTGAAAAAGCTGCAGCGGAAAAAGCGAAAGCCGAAAAAGCGAAGGTTGAAGCAGAAAAAGCAGCGAAACCAGCACAAAGTGCGGTTGAAAATAAACCTAAATCTGTTGATCCAGAAAAAGAAAAACGTAAAGCGGAAGAAGCAGAACTTCGTCGCAAAGCGGAAGAGCTGGCTCGTCAAAAGGCTGAAGAGCAAGCACGTAAAGCAGCTGAAGATGCTAAACGTTATGCTGAAGCGGATACATCAAGCAATGAAAGCGCATCAGAAGATTATACTGATTACAATTTAAGCTCTCGTTATGCTTTAGAAGCAGAAGATGAAGAAGAACGCCGTAATGAAAATCGTGGTCGCGGCAAAAATAAAGTGGCTAAAGCGAAAAAAGAACGCGATGACGTGAAGGGCGGTAATAAAAATGAGCGTGAATCTAACCGTAAAAATCAAAAAGACGGTAAATTCGGTAAAGGTAAAAATGGTAAGAAAGGTGCAGCATTACAACAAGCCTTCACAAAACCTGTTCAGGTTGTGAAACAGGATGTTGTTATTGGTGAAACAATTACCGTTGCGGAATTAGCAAACAAAATGGCAACCAAAGCGACTGAAATCATCAAAGCTATGATGAAGATGGGCGAAATGGTAACCATTAACCAAGTGCTTGACCAAGAAACAGCACAGTTAGTGGCTGAAGAATTAGGTCACAAAGTGATTCTTCGCAATGAAAATGAACTTGAAGAAGAAGTATTAGGCGATCGCGATGTTAATGCTGAAAAAGTAACTCGTGCACCAGTTGTAACGATCATGGGGCACGTTGACCATGGTAAAACCTCATTGCTTGACTATATTCGTAAAGCGAAAGTTGCAGCAGGTGAGGCGGGTGGTATTACTCAGCACATCGGTGCGTACCACGTAGAAATGGATGACGGCAAAATGATCACCTTCTTAGATACGCCAGGACACGCCGCATTTACCTCAATGCGTGCACGTGGTGCGAAAGCAACAGATATCGTCGTTCTTGTTGTTGCGGCAGATGATGGTGTGATGCCTCAAACCATTGAAGCGATTCAACACGCGAAAGCAGCAGGTGCGCCTTTAGTGGTTGCAGTGAACAAAATTGATAAACCAGAAGCAAATCCAGACCGAGTAGAACAAGAATTACTTCAACACGAAGTGATTTCTGAGAAATTCGGTGGTGATGTGCAATTCGTTCCTGTTTCTGCGAAGAAAGGTACCGGTGTTGATGACTTATTAGATGCCATCTTGCTTCAATCAGAAGTACTTGAATTAACGGCTGTAAAAGACGGTATGGCAAGCGGTGTAGTGATTGAATCTTACCTTGATAAAGGTCGTGGTCCGGTTGCGACAATTCTTGTTCAATCTGGTACTTTACGTAAAGGTGATATCGTACTTTGCGGTTTTGAATACGGTCGTGTTCGTGCAATGCGCGATGAAAACGGTAAAGAAATCGATGAAGCCGGCCCATCTATTCCTGTTGAGGTGTTAGGTCTTTCTGGCGTACCTGCAGCGGGTGATGAAGCAACTGTAGTGCGTGATGAGAAAAAAGCACGTGAAGTGGCATTACACCGTCAAGGTAAGTTCCGAGAAGTGAAACTTGCTCGTCAGCAAAAAGCGAAACTTGAAAATATGTTTAGTAATATGGCTGAAGGTGATGTTGCTGAACTGAATATCATCGTGAAAGCAGACGTACAGGGTTCTGTCGAAGCGATTATTCAATCGTTACAAGATCTTTCTACTGATGAAGTGAAAGTGAAAGTTGTGGGTTCTGGTGTCGGTGGTATTTCTGAAACTGATGCAACCCTAGCGGCAGCCTCTAATGCGATTATTGTTGGCTTTAACGTACGTGCGGACGCTTCTGCTCGCCGTATTATCGAAGCAGAAAATATTGACCTTCGTTATTACTCTATCATTTATGAACTATTAAATGATGTGAAAGCAGCGATGAGCGGTATGCTACAACCTGAATTCAAACAAGAAATCATTGGCTTGGCTGAAGTGCGTGATGTATTTAAACATCCGAAATTTGGCGCAATCGCAGGTTGTATGGTGACTGAAGGTGTAGTAAAACGTAACAACCCAATCCGCGTATTACGTGATAACGTGGTAATCTTTGAAGGTGAATTGGAATCTCTCCGTCGCTTTAAAGATGACGTTGCTGAAGTCCGTAATGGTATGGAATGTGGTATCGGCGTTAAAAATTACAATGACGTAAAAGTCGGCGACCAAATCGAGGTGTTTGAAGTCGTTGAAATTAAACGTTCAATCTAATCGATAAAAAGAGCGGTCAAAATTCAACGTATTTTTGACCGCTTTTTAATAAGAGAAATATTATGGCAAGAGAATTTAAACGCAGCGATCGTGTTGCACAAGAATTACAAAAAGAAATCGCCATCATTTTACAACGTGAAGTGAAAGATCCCCGTATTGGCATGGTAACCGTGTCAGATGTAGAGGTATCAAGCGATTTAGCTTATGCAAAAGTGTTTGTCACATTTTTGTTTGATCATGATGAAGTGGCGATTGCACAAGGCATGAAAGGGTTAGAAAAAGCAGCGCCTTATATTCGTTCATTAGTGGGTAAAGCAATGCGCTTACGCATTGTGCCAGAAATTCGTTTCTTCTACGATCAATCCTTAGTTGAAGGGATGCGTATGTCTAATTTAGTAACAAACGTAGTACGTGAAGACGAAAAAAAACACGTTGAGGAAAATGACTAATGTCGAGACCTCGTAAGCGTGGACGTGATATTGATGGTGTATTTTTATTAGATAAGCCACAAGGCATGTCATCGAATGACATCATGCAAAAGGTGAAACGCGTATTCCGAGCGAATAAAGCAGGGCATACCGGTGCGCTTGATCCATTAGCAACCGGTATGCTGCCTATTTGTTTAGGTGAAGCCACAAAGTTTTCACAGTTTTTGTTAGATGCAGATAAACGTTATGTGGTTACAGCAAAATTAGGTGAACGTACAGATACCTCTGATGCAGAAGGACAAGTGGTCGAGACGCGACCTATCAATGTAGAAACATCACAAATTTTGACCGCACTTGAACAATTCCGTGGTGATATTTTGCAAGTGCCAACCATGTTTTCTGCATTAAAGCACAATGGGAAACCGTTGTATGAGTATGCTCGCGCAGGCATTACAGTGGAACGTGAAGCACGTCCTATCACGATTTTTGAGCTAAACTTTATTGAGTATCAAACACCTTTTCTAACCTTAGAAGTGCATTGTTCGAAAGGAACCTATGTCCGTACATTAGTGGATGATTTAGGTGAAGTGTTAGGTTGTGGCGCTCATGTGACAGTGTTACGTCGAACTGCGGTTGCGGATTATCCAACAGAAAAGATGATGACATGGGATGCTTTGCAGGCGCTTGCAGAGCAAGGTGATCTTGCACAACTTGATCAACATCTTTTACCGACAGATACAGCGGTCAGTAAATTACCCGCATTACAGCTAAATGCCGAGCAAAGTAAAGGTATTGGCTTTGGACAACGTGTCAAATTTGCTAATGAAGCAAAATTATATGGCCAAGTGCGGTTGTTTTCTGACAAAAATATCTTTTTAGGCGTAGCACTTGTAGATGATAACAATGTGATTCGTCCGCAACGCTTGATTACGCAATCTCTCTAACTATTTGCCTTTCTTTTTTAATTCCAGTAATCTCACCTGTAACCTTTTAATTGCAATCTATGTAAATAAGATATTACAGGTGAATTATGGATGCCCTTAACCATTTACGTCAGGAAATTGATGCGCTCGATCGTGAACTGATTCAACTTTTTGCTAAACGTCTCGAATTGGTGAGCCAAGTAGGCGAAGTAAAGCACGAAAAAGGTTTGCCGATTTATGCACCAGATCGTGAATTAGCCATGTTACAAGCTCGCCGAGAAGAAGCGGCTAAAGCAGGAATCTCTCCACAACTCATTGAAGATGTGCTACGTCGTTTCATGCGTGAATCGTATTCCAATGAAAATCAATTTGGTTTTAAAACCCTGAATCCAGCCATTAACAAAATTGTTATTGTCGGCGGTTACGGAAAAATGGGGCAGTTATTTGCACGCTATTTACGTGCCTCTGGTTATCCTATTTCTATTTTAGACCGAGATGATTGGGATGTGGCAGAACGTATTTTAACGAATGCGGATGTTGTTATTGTCTCAGTACCGATTGATCACACGTTAGAAACAATAGAACGTTTAAAACCCTATTTAACGGAAAATATGCTGCTGGCGGATCTCACCTCCGTGAAACGTTCTCCATTAGCTAAAATGTTAGAGGTGCATAAAGGGGCGGTAGTTGGATTGCATCCAATGTTTGGCCCTGATATTGCGAGCATGGCAAAACAAGTGGTTGTGCGTTGTGATGGGCGCTTTAGTGAGTGTTATGAATGGTTACTGGAGCAAATTCAAATCTGGGGTGCAAAAATTTACCAAATTGATGCAGCTGAGCATGATCACAATATGACGTACATTCAAGCATTACGTCACTTTTCTACCTTTGCGAATGGTCTGCATCTTTCTAAACAGCCCGTCAATTTAAGCAATTTATTGGCGCTATCTTCCCCGATTTATCGTTTGGAATTAGCTATGATTGGTCGTCTATTTGCCCAAGATGCGGCACTTTATGCGGATATTATTATGGATAAGCCAGAAAATTTAGATGTGATTGAAAGCCTGAAACAAACCTATGAAGAAGCGTTACAATTTTTTGAAAAAGGCGATCGCCAAGGCTTTATTGATACTTTCCATCAGGTGAGAGAATGGTTTGGGGAGTATTCAGACCAATTCTTGCAAGAGAGCCGTCAGTTATTGCAACAAGCTCATGATTTACAACATGTATAAAATAAAAGTGCGGTTGATTTTCACCGCACTTTTTTTTGTGATTTATTGTCTTGCCAAGCGTAAATTTTGCGGAATTTCCTCAAAGTTAGAACGGAATGGATTAATATCCAATCCACCACGGCGCGTATAACGCGCATAGACGGTGAGTTTTTCTGGTTTGGCGTAATGCATCAAGTCACAGAAAATACGCTCGACACATTGCTCGTGAAACTCATTATGTTGACGGAAAGACACGATGTAGCGGAGAAGTTTTTCGCGATCGATTTGTTTACCCACATAATGAATTTGTACGGTTCCCCAATCCGGCTGACTGGTGATAAGACAGTTAGATTTCAATAAATGG
>CAUETL010000074.1:0-8976 GCA_959020685.1 Parahaemophilus parainfluenzae
CACCTATGGTGTAGATGCAGGTACTTATATTGTATTACCAATTTATAATGCGACAACACCTCGTCAATTAACCGGTGCAGTGGTCGATGCGGCTTATACTTATCCTTTCTGGAATTGGGTAGGCGGCCCATGGTCACTGGTGAAATATGGTGTGCAAGCCGTAGATAAACGCTCGAAAACATTGGACCAAACAGAATTGCTCAATCAAGCACAAGATCCTTATGTTACTTTCCGTGAAGCTTATTATCAGAATTTAGAATTTAAAGTAAATGATGGCAAAGTAAAAGAAAGCTCACAGAAAGAATTGTCTGATGATGTATTAAAAGAGATTGATTAAGAATACTCGTATAAGCGATAAAGTCACTTATATGTTAGGATAGCAAGCGTATTTATACGTCAATATTAAAGGAGAATATCATGACTAAAATCATTCATACAGAAAAAGCCCCAGCAGCAATCGGTCCTTATGTTCAAGCGGTGGATTTAGGTAATTTAGTTTTAACATCAGGTCAAATCCCGGTTAACCCTGCAACGGGTGAAGTGCCAAAAGATATTGTAGCTCAGGCGCGTCAATCGTTAGAAAACGTGAAAGCCATTATTGAACAGGCTGGTTTGAAAGTGGGTGATATTGTGAAAACCACTGTGTTTGTGAAAGATCTTAATGATTTTGCAGCAGTAAATGCAGAGTATGAGAAATTCTTTAAAGAAAATAATCACCCGAATTTCCCTGCTCGTTCTTGCGTAGAAGTTGCTCGCTTGCCAAAAGATGTTGGCTTAGAAATCGAAGCGATTGCGGTAAGAAAATAATAGGAAAGTGCGGTTAAAATCTGCAGATTTTTTCTACAATAGACTTTACAAGAGCGAGATTAATCACTATAATCTCGCTCCTAAATTACGCTTAGCGTAAAATTTCTGGTTGGTGCTTGACCTATTCAAGCCCCGTCCAAGACCGTAGGGAATGGTTAGCAATAATCGTCTTAATAATCCTACGTAGATGGTGAACAGAATAAGAATATTTCTTGCTTCTGGGCACCGAAGTCGTCCTAGTCTGAAAGATAACTCTTTCGATGAGGTAAATTAATTCCGAGAAATCGGAGTGTATTCAGGAGCTAAAAGCCAATGGCATTAAATCTTCAAGACAAACAAGCAATTGTTGCCGAAGTAAATGAAGCAGCCAAAGGTGCACTTTCAGCAGTAATCGCGGACTCTCGCGGTGTAACTGTTGATAAAATGACTGAATTACGTAAAGCAGCTCGTGAAGCTGGTGTAACAATGCGCGTTGTTCGTAATACTTTATTACGTCGTGCGGTTGAAGGCACTGATTTCGAATGCTTACAAGATACGTTTGTAGGTCCAACACTTATCGCATTCTCTAATGAACACCCAGGTGCAGCAGCACGTTTGTTCAAAGATTTTGCTAAAGCCAACGATAAGTTTGAAATTAAAGGTGCAGCCTTTGAAGGTAAGATCCAAGATGTTGAATTCTTAGCAACATTACCAACTTACGAAGAAGCAATTGCACGTTTAATGGGCACAATGAAAGAAGCTGCGGCAGGCAAACTTGTTCGCACTTTTGCGGCATTACGCGACAAATTACAAGAAGCAGCTTAATTATTAAGCGTTTCTTACTTCATTTAACTTTATTAATTTTAGGAATTGATTGTTATGTCATTAACTAACGAACAAATCATTGAAGCGATCGCTTCTAAATCTGTAACTGAAATCGTTGAATTAATCGCAGCGATGGAAGAAAAATTCGGTGTTTCTGCAGCAGCAGTAGCAGCAGCTCCAGCAGCTGGCGGCGCAGCAGCAGCGGCAGAAGAAAAAACTGAATTCGACGTAGTTCTTGCTGAAGCTGGTGCTAACAAAGTAGCAGTTATCAAAGCAGTACGTGGTGCAACTGGTTTAGGCTTAAAAGAAGCTAAAGACTTAGTTGAATCAGCTCCAGCTAACTTAAAAGAAGGCATTTCTAAAGAAGAAGCTGAAGCACTTAAGAAAGAATTAGAAGAAGCTGGTGCAAAAGTAGAAATCAAATAATTTTTGATTCACTTATGTCCTGTTTCTCAGGCTTAATGGCTGGTGGTTTACCATCAGCCATTTTGTGCTATCAAAAACAGCACAAAAAACAGATAGGCATTTTCCGTTTAATGGTATCTGTTTCCACTTAAATTAATCAGACGTTTTAATTTAAGTAGCCCACTACAGAAGTAAGGTTCAGAGTGCGGTATCCGAAACGGCGTCAATCTCCGATATAAATAAAAAACGTCAATCAATTTGACCGCACTTTTTTTTATATCAACTCGGTCTCACTAAAATTTACAGAGGAAAACCAATAATGGGTTACTCCTATACTGAGAAAAAACGAATTCGTAAAGACTTCGGCAAACGTCCGCAAGTTTTAAATGTACCTTATTTATTAACCATCCAATTAGATTCTTTTGATAAATTCATTCAAAAAGATCCCGAAGGTCAACAAGGCTTAGAAGCTGCATTCCGTTCTGTATTCCCAATCGTAAGCAATAACGGTTATACAGAATTACAATATGTTGATTACCGTTTAGAAGATCCGGAATTTGATGTACGTGAATGTCAAATTCGTGGTTCAACTTATGCAGCAGGTTTACGCGTAAAATTACGTTTGGTTAGCTACGATAAAGAATCTTCATCGCGCGCAGTCAAAGACATTAAAGAAAGCGAAGTATATATGGGTGAAATCCCATTAATGACTGACAACGGTACTTTTGTTATCAATGGTACTGAGCGTGTTATCGTTTCACAATTACACCGTAGCCCGGGCGTATTCTTTGATTCTGACAAAGGTAAAACACACTCTTCAGGTAAAGTGCTTTATAACGCACGAATTATTCCTTACCGTGGTTCTTGGTTAGATTTCGAATTTGATCCAAAAGATAACTTATATGCGCGTATTGACCGCCGCCGTAAATTACCGGCAACCATTATTTTACGTGCGTTAGGTTACACCGTTGAAGAAATCTTAAACTTATTCTTCGACAAAGTAACTTTCGAAATCGCTGGCAATAAATTACTCATGACATTAGTGCCAGAACGTCTACGTGGTGAAACGGCAACATTTGATATTGAAGCAAATGGCAAAGTCTATGTAGAACGCGGTCGTCGTATTACAGCTCGTCACATCAAAGCATTAGAAAAAGATAATGTGACACAAGTTGAAGTGCCAACTGAATATATCGCAGGTAAAGTTGCAGCGAAAGATTATGTAGATCTTGAATCAGGTGAAATCATTTGCCCAGCAAATGGCGAGATTTCTTTAGAAGTGTTAGCGAAATTATCGCAAGCAGGCTATAAAGTGATCGAAACATTATTCACTAATGACTTAGATTACGGTCCATATATCTCTGAAACATTACGTGTTGATCCAACTTACGATCGTGTAAGTGCATTATATGAAATCTATCGTATGATGCGTCCAGGTGAACCACCTACACCAGAATCTTCAGAAGCATTATTCAATAACTTATTCTTCTCTGCAGAACGTTATGATTTATCTGCAGTAGGTCGTATGAAGTTTAATCGCTCGTTAGGTATTCCTGAAGGCGAGGGTACTGGTATTTTAAGTAACGACGATATCATTCGTGTGATGAAAAAACTCATCGATATCCGTAATGGTCGTGGTGAAGTGGATGATATCGACCACTTGGGTAACCGTCGTATTCGTTCTGTGGGTGAAATGGCAGAAAACCAATTCCGTATTGGTTTAGTTCGTGTAGAAAGAGCGGTTAAAGAGCGTTTATCTTTAGGCGATTTAGATGCGATCACGCCACAAGACTTAATTAATCCGAAACCAATTTCTGCGGCAGTGAAAGAATTCTTTGGTTCTTCACAACTTTCGCAATTCATGGACCAAAACAACCCATTATCAGAAGTGACACACAAACGTCGTATTTCTGCATTAGGTCCAGGCGGTTTAACGCGTGAACGTGCAGGCTTTGAGGTACGTGACGTACATAACACCCACTATGGTCGTTTATGTCCAATCGAAACACCTGAAGGTCCAAACATCGGTTTGATCAACTCACTTTCTGCGTTTGCTCGTACGAACGATTACGGTTTCTTAGAAACCCCATATCGTAAAGTAGTGAATGGTCAAGTAACCGAAGAAATTGAATACTTATCTGCAATTGATGAAGCAAACTACATCATTGCACAGGCGAACTCAAACCTTGATGAGAACAATCGCTTTACAGATGCATTCGTTACTGCTCGTGGTGAACGTGGTGAATCTGGTCTTTATAAACCAGAAGAAATTCATTATATGGACGTTTCAACCCAACAAGTGGTATCTGTGGCTGCAGCGTTGATTCCATTCTTAGAGCATGACGATGCGAACCGTGCCTTAATGGGTGCGAACATGCAACGTCAAGCGGTTCCTACTTTACGCGCTGATAAGCCGTTAGTGGGTACAGGTATGGAAAAACCAATCGCACTTGACTCAGGTGTGGCGGTTGTCGCGAAACGTGGTGGTACTGTTCAATACGTTGATGCGTCTCGTATCGTTATCAAAGTAAATGAAGACGAAACTGTAGCAGGCGAAGCAGGTATTGATATTTATAACTTAATTAAATACACCCGCTCTAACCAAAATACCTGTATCAACCAAATTCCTTGTGTGAATTTAGGCGATCCAATTAACCGTGGTGAAGTATTAGCTGATGGTCCTTCAACAGATTTAGGTGAATTAGCATTAGGTCAAAATATCCGTGTGGCGTT
Source organism: Parahaemophilus parainfluenzae (assembly GCA_959020685.1). Taxonomy (GTDB): domain Bacteria; phylum Pseudomonadota; class Gammaproteobacteria; order Enterobacterales; family Pasteurellaceae; genus Haemophilus_D; species Haemophilus_D parainfluenzae_T. The sequence continues at coordinate 4,750 of CAUETL010000074.1, forward strand.
CATGCCTTGGAACGGTTATAACTTCGAAGACTCAATGTTAGTTTCTGAGCGTGTTGTACAACAAGACCGCTTCACGACAATCCACATTCAAGAATTATCTTGTGTGGCGCGTGATACTAAATTAGGTTCTGAAGAAATCACTGCAGATATTCCAAACGTTGGTGAATCTGCATTAAGCAAATTGGATGAATCAGGTATCGTTTATGTGGGTGCTGAAGTGAAAGGTGGTGACATCTTAGTCGGTAAAGTAACCCCTAAAGGCGAAACTCAATTAACACCAGAAGAAAAATTGTTACGTGCAATCTTCGGTGAAAAAGCATCTGATGTGAAAGACTCTTCATTACGTGTACCAAACAGCGTAAGTGGTACTGTAATTGACGTTCAAGTCTTCACCCGTGATGGCGTAGAAAAAGACAAACGTGCATTAGAAATTGAAGAAATGCAGTTAAAACAAGCTAAGAAAGACCTTTCTGATGAATTAGAAATCTTAGAAGCAGGCTTGTTTGCTCGTGTACGTAATGTACTTATCGCTGGTGGTATTGATGCGGCTCAATTAGATAAAATGGATCGCACTAAATGGTTAGAACAAACCATTTCAGATGAAGAAAAACAAAACCAATTAGAACAGCTTGCTGAGCAATATGAAGAATTACGTAAAGAGTTTGAACACAAACTTGAAGTACAACGTAAGAAAATCATTAAAGGCGATGACCTTGCACCAGGCGTGTTAAAAGTGGTTAAAGTTTACCTTGCAGTGAAACGTCACATCCAACCGGGTGATAAAATGGCGGGTCGTCACGGTAACAAAGGTGTTATCTCAAAAATCAACCCTGTGGAAGATATGCCATACGATGAAAACGGTCAACCAGTTGAAATCGTATTGAACCCACTGGGCGTACCGTCTCGTATGAACATCGGTCAGATCTTAGAAACCCACTTAGGCTTAGCGGCGAAAGGTATCGGTGATCAAATCAATGCGATGATCAAACAAAAACAAGATGTTGAGAAACTTCGTGGTTATATGCAAAAAGCATACGATTTAGGTCATGGCGCACAAAAAGTTGATTTAAGCACCTTTAGCGATGACGAAATCATGCGTTTAGCGGAAAACCTACGTAAAGGTTTACCGGTAGCAACACCAGTATTTGACGGTGCGGCTGAGCAAGAAATCAAAGAAATGTTGAAACTTGGTGGCTTACCAACTTCAGGTCAGATCACGTTATACGATGGCCGTACTGGTGAGAAATTCGAGCGTCCAGTAACCGTAGGTTATATGTACATGCTCAAATTGAACCACTTAGTTGATGACAAAATGCATGCTCGTTCAACTGGTTCTTATAGTCTTGTTACTCAACAACCACTTGGTGGTAAAGCACAATTCGGTGGTCAACGTTTCGGTGAGATGGAGGTATGGGCACTTGAAGCATATGGTGCTGCTTACACCTTACAAGAAATGTTAACTGTGAAATCCGATGACGTGAACGGCCGTACGAAGATGTATAAAAACATCGTTGGTGGCAACCAGCAAATGGATCCGGGTACACCGGAATCTTTCAACGTAATTATGAAAGAAATCCGTTCACTTGGTTTGAATATCGAGTTAGACGAAGAGTAATCGACAAACCTGTCTTCCCCTGTATGCAGGGGAAGCAAAAGGAAGAAATCGCCGAAGTGCGGTTAAAAAACAAAATATTTTTGACCGCACTTTGAAACCCTTAACTCCGACAGGAGACTATTTGTGAAAGACTTAGTTAAGTTTTTAAAAGCACAATCAAAAACGAGTGAAGATTTTGATGTGATTAAAATTGGGTTAGCTTCTCCAGACATGATCCGTTCTTGGTCATTTGGTGAAGTTAAAAAACCTGAAACAATCAACTATCGTACGTTCAAACCTGAGCGTGACGGTCTTTTCTGTGCACGTATTTTCGGGCCAGTAAAAGATTACGAATGTTTATGCGGTAAATATAAACGCTTAAAACACCGTGGTGTGATTTGTGAAAAATGTGGTGTTGAAGTTACACAAACTAAAGTGCGTCGTGAACGTATGGGCCATATCGAATTGGCTTGTCCAGTTGCACACATTTGGTTCTTAAAATCACTTCCGTCCCGTATTGGTTTATTACTTGATATGCCATTACGTGATATTGAACGTGTGCTTTACTTTGAAATGTACATCGTGACCGAACCGGGTATGACCGATTTGGAGCGTGGACAGTTATTAACTGAAGAACAATTCCTTGATGCAGAAGACCGTTGGCAAGATGAATTCGAAGCGAAAATGGGTGCTGAAGCAATTCAAGATTTACTTAAAGGTATTGATCTTGAAGTGGAATGTGAAAAATTACGTGAAGAGTTACAAGAAACTAACTCTGAAACAAAACGTAAGAAAATCACTAAACGCTTAAAATTATTAGAAGCTTTCCAACAGTCTGGTAATAAACCAGAGTGGATGGTGATGACTGTATTACCAGTACTTCCACCAGATTTACGTCCATTAGTACCATTAGATGGTGGTCGTTTTGCAACGTCTGACTTGAACGATTTATATCGTCGCGTGATCAACCGTAACAACCGTTTAAAACGTTTATTAGATTTAATCGCACCAGATATTATCGTGCGCAACGAAAAACGTATGTTACAAGAATCTGTTGATGCGTTATTAGATAATGGTCGTCGTGGTCGTGCGATTACGGGTTCTAACCGTCGTCCATTAAAATCACTTGCGGATATGATCAAAGGTAAACAAGGTCGTTTCCGTCAAAACTTATTAGGTAAACGTGTTGACTATTCAGGCCGTTCTGTAATCACTGTAGGTCCATACTTGCACTTACACCAATGTGGTTTACCGAAGAAAATGGCATTGGAATTATTCCGTCCGTTTATCTATGCAAAATTAGAAAGCCGTGGTTATGCAACCACAATTAAAGCGGCTAAGAAAATGGTTGAGCGTGAAGACGCGATCGTTTGGGATATCTTGGCAGAAGTTATTCGTGAGCACCCAATTCTATTGAACCGTGCGCCAACACTTCACCGTTTAGGTATCCAAGCGTTTGAACCACTTCTAATCGAAGGTAAAGCAATCCAGTTACACCCACTTGTTTGTGCGGCGTTCAACGCGGACTTCGATGGTGACCAAATGGCGGTTCACGTACCATTAACACTTGAAGCGCAGTTAGAAGCGCGTGCGTTAATGATGTCAACCAACAACGTACTTTCACCAGCAAACGGTGATCCAATTATCGTTCCATCGCAAGACGTGGTGTTGGGTCTTTATTATATGACCCGTGAAAAAGTAAACGGTAAAGGCGAAGGGATGTTACTGCAAGATCCGCGCGAAGCTGAAAAAGCGTATCGCACAGGTGAAGCAGAGTTACATTCTCGCGTTAAAGTACGTATTACTGAATATGTGAAAAATGAAGCTGGCGAATTAGAAGAGAAAACCACATTAACCGATACCACTATCGGTCGTGCAATCTTATGGATGATCGCGCCGAAAGGCATGCCTTATTCATTGTTCAACCAAACATTAGGTAAAAAAGCAATTTCTAAACTTATCAACGAAGCGTATCGTCGTTTAGGTTTGAAAGAAGCAGTAATGTTTGCTGACCATATTATGTATACCGGTTTTGCTTATGCTGCACGTTCAGGTTCTTCTGTGGGTATCGACGATATGGTTATCCCAGAGAAAAAATACGAAATTATTTCTGCAGCGGAAGAAGAAGTGGCAGAAATTCAAGAACAGTTCCAATCTGGTCTTGTGACAGCTGGCGAACGTTATAACAAAGTAATCGATATTTGGGCTGCGGCAAATGAGCGCGTAGCGAAAGCGATGATGGAAAACTTATCTCAGGAAGAAGTAATCAACCGTGAAGGTAACCCTGAGAAACAAGCCTCTTTCAACAGTATCTTTATGATGGCTGACTCTGGTGCGCGTGGTTCTGCAGCTCAGATTCGTCAGTTAGCAGGTATGCGTGGTTTGATGGCGCGTCCAGATGGTTCGATCATCGAAACCCCAATTACAGCGAACTTCCGTGAAGGTTTGAACGTACTTCAGTACTTTATTTCAACCCACGGTGCGCGCAAAGGTTTGGCGGATACCGCATTAAAAACAGCAAACTCTGGTTACTTAACTCGTCGTTTAGTTGACGTGGCACAAGACTTAGTGATCGTTGAAGATGACTGTGGTACACACGAAGGCTTAGTCATGACTCCATTAATCGAAGGTGG
>CAUETL010000075.1:0-8837 GCA_959020685.1 Parahaemophilus parainfluenzae
TGTTTTCTCCCCAGAATTCATTAAAATCAATGCCTTCACGATCGCAGAGATTTTTGAAAGAAGCCATGTAGCCGATAGGGGCATCTAGCCAAACATAGAAGAATTTATCTTTTGCACCTGGAATTTCAAAACCAAAATAAGGGGCATCACGAGAGATATCCCATTGTTGTAAACCACTTTCAAACCATTCTTGCATTTTGTTTGCAATTTCCGGTTGAAGTGAGCCAGAGCGAGTCCATTCTTTTAACATCCCTTCAAAAGCAGGTAAGTCAAAGAAGAAGTGTTCAGATTCTTTAATGATTGGTGTTGCACCTGATACAGCTGAACGTGGATTAATTAAATCCATTGGGCTATAAGTGGATGCACAAACTTCACAGTTATCACCGTATTGATCTTCAGCTTTACATTTTGGACAAGTCCCTTTGACGAAACGATCCGGTAAGAACATGTTCTTTTCAGGATCGAATAACTGAGAAATCACTTTCGTTTTAATGAAGCCTTTAGCTTTTAATTTATTGTAAATATCAGCGGTGATTTGTTTATTTTCTTCACTGTGAGTAGAGTGATAGTTATCAAAACTGATATTAAAGCCAGCAAAATCACGTACGTGATCAGCTTTTGCTTTTGCGATTAATTCTTCTGGTGTAATGCCTAATTTATCAGCATTAAGCATAATTGGTGTACCGTGTGCATCATCTGCACAGACAAAATGAATTTTATTGCCACGCATACGTTGGAAACGTACCCAAATATCCGCTTGAATATGTTCTAACATATGGCCTAAATGAATGGCGCCATTTGCATAAGGTAATGCACAAGTGACTAAAATTTTACGAGGTTGAGTTGTCATTATTTTTCTCTTATTCTTTTTGCAAAAATTGTGAGTATGTTACCCGATTGGTGTGATTTTTTCTAGTTTAGTTATACTTTTAGCTTAACATTTGAGGTGTAAAAGGGGTAGAATATCCCTGACAAATTTACTCTACTACCTACTACTATTAAAGGAATATTATGGCAACTGCTTTTTCTGAAAATTTAACGGCAGAACAACAATCTCAGGTTCTGCAACTTTTCCAACAATTTCAACACCCAACCTTACAAAAAGACTTAATCGAATTAAAGACTTTGAAGAAAGTTGAAAAAGGCGGTGACGTATTACGTATTGAATTACAATTGCCTTTTGCATGGAACACTGGCGTGGAGCAAGTGAAACAGCAGCTTTCTGATGCTTTATTAAAAGCAACAGATAGCAAAGAAATCAAATGGGTGGTGAATTATCAAATCGCAACGTTAAAACGTGCAAATAATCAACCAGCTGTAAAAGGTGTGAAGAACATCATCGCGGTGACTTCAGGCAAAGGTGGGGTAGGGAAATCGTCCGTTTCGGTGAATCTTGCACTTGCTTTACAAGCTCAGGGTGCTCGTGTGGGGATCTTAGATGCAGATATTTACGGCCCATCTATTCCGCATATGTTAGGTGCGCCGCATCAACGCCCAACTTCACCAGATAACCAACATATCACCCCAATTAAAGCGTATGGTTTATCTGCCAACTCAATCGGTTTCTTAATGGATGAAGATAATGCAACCATTTGGCGAGGTCCAATGGCAAGTAGTGCATTAAGCCAACTTTTAAATGAAACCTTATGGGATAGCTTAGATTACTTAGTGATCGATATGCCACCGGGTACAGGTGATATCCAATTAACCCTTTCACAACAAATCCCTGTAACGGGGGCTGTAGTAGTGACGACGCCACAAGATATTGCGTTATTAGATGCGGTGAAAGGCGTGTCGATGTTTGAACGTGTATCTGTGCCAGTGTTAGGTATTGTGGAAAATATGTCTATGCATATTTGTAGTAATTGTGGTCATCACGAAGCGATTTTTGGTACCGGTGGTGCAGAAAAAATGGCACAAAAATATAATGTGAAAGTATTAGGTCAGTTACCGTTGAATATCCAAGTTCGTCAAGATTTGGATGCGGGTAAACCAACTGTAGTTGCAGCGCCAGACAGTGAAATTGCGAAATCTTTCTTAGATTTAGCGGAGAAAGTATCAACTGAGCTTTACTGGCAAGGTTCTGTGATTCCAAGCGAGATTTTATTCCGCGAAGTGAAATAATCACAAAAACATCATAAAAATTAACCGCACTTTAGGTCATCCAAAGTGCGGTTATTTTTTTAGGTAAATTTGCTTATTTTAAATGATCCGCATCATTTATTTTCTCAACGCAAAAACCGTTCTCATCGTCATAATGCACAACACTAATTGAGGTGTTAATGAGAGATACTGATTTATCTTCATCGCGGTGATTTTGCCACGTAGCACCGTTTAATAAGGCAAGCAATAAACGTAGAGTATGGCCATGCGACACAATGAGAATATTGCCTTGATTGTGGATCTTAATAATGTCGTGCAATGCTTTCATGGCTCGCTCGCCCAATTGTTCGAACGTTTCTCCGCCATTTACTTGAGCTTTGTAATTGGCAGGATCTTTAATGAGTTGTTTGAACTCTGGGTGTTCTCTTAACGTATCAACAACTTTGCCTTCCCAAGAACCAAAATACTGTTCATTTAAACCTTGGTGATGGAAAAGGGGGATATCTCGTTCACCAATAATATGAGAGGCTGTTGCGATGGTACGTTTTAATACGCTAGAGTAGGCCGCGACAAAAGGAATATGATTAAGTGCCACACCTGTTTTTTTCGCACCATTAACGCCTTCTTCAGTCAAAGGGGAATCGCCATGACCTTGCATTAAACCTTCCGTATTCCAAACAGTTTTACCGTGGCGGATGAAATAAAAAGTCAGTTGTTTTTTCATTTTTCATGTCCATAAAAAAGATTAAGGAAGCCGAAACTTCCTTAATCATGATTTTAACGGGAGTAATAACCTGCCATTGAACTATATACGGCATTTTCTGCTTGAATGATGTTGTATTTCGCATTCAAGATAGAAAGTTGAGAGCTTTTCTCTGTGTTTGCCGCAGCAAGCCATTCACGTAATTCAGATACACCAGCATTGTAACGATCACGATAGTATTTGGTGATACGTTGATTATAGCTGTGTGTTTTTTGCAAGTTAGCAAAGGCACTTTGCGCTTGTGTGTAGGCGAAGTAGTTGGTATCTACATCATTCAAAGCTTTAGTAATACTTTGCTCGTAGTTTAAACGTGCGGTTTCATAATCGGCTTCAGAGATTTTCACGTTCCATTTCACCGTATTCCAGTTGAGGAATGGTAGGCTAATACCGATTAACCCTGTACCAACTGGATTGTGCAATGCGTTACCGACTTTAGTGCCACTTGATGTTAAGCTGCCGCCTAAAGTCACTTCTGGGAACCAACCTTTTTCGGTTGCTTTCGCATTTTTGAATGCACTGCTTAAGCGATATTGATAGCCTTTCACATCAGGACGATTCGCAATGACAGAAACAGGCACATTTAAATTTACGCCCACATTTTTCACATTAAGAATGTGTGGGAAGTTGATATTTAATGCTTCTTCCGGTTTTAAGTTTAGTAAGTTACGTAAAGTTTGTTCCGCTGTTTTACGTTGTGTTTGATAGTTGATCAAGTTGTTACGAGCGGTTAATACAGCTTGTTGTGCTTGATCCACACTAGCGCTGTCAGCGACACCTTGCGATAAACGACGTTGCATAATGCTGCTAATGTCGTTGTAGTATTTAATGGTTTCCTCAGTTGTGCTGATAGCGTCATTTAAATAAGCAATTTGATAATAGGTTGTCACAACAGAGTTGATGAGTGAAAGTTTCGTTGCTTCTAAATCTTCAGCCGTTGCTTTGTGTGACCATTCTGCAGCATCTGCAGTATCCGCTAAGCGTTGCCATAAATCTAACGTATAACTCACATTTAATGCACCTTGATGGCTTACTGCTGAGCTGCCACCGGTTTTCACATTTTTACTTGCGGAAGATTGGGTTGAACCACTAAATGCCGGAATTAAATTTGCGCCTGCAAGGTTTGCATTATATAGAGCACGGTTTACGGCAACAGACGCTTTGGCTAAATCTTTGTTGTTGACTAATGCTTGTTCTACCACACGATTTAATTGTGAATCATTGTAAAGCGCCCACCAGTTTTCTTTTACATTAAATTGTTTGGTGATTTCCGCATAATTTTGGTAATCCTGCTGGCTCGCTTTATAAGAATCGCCGATGTTAGCACAACCTGCAAGAGCCGTTGCCATCACGATTGCTAAGGTTAATTTTTTCATTTTTAACATGGATTTTTTCCTTTCTTTTTAATTAAAGTGCGGTCAAAAATTAGTAAGAATTTTAACCGCTCTTTTGTGTTTTACAAAATTTCTTTATTCTCGAGCAAGAGCTGTAATTGGATCTAATTGCGCTGCACGTTTTGCCGGCATATAGCCGAAGATCACACCAATCAGGGTAGAGAAGACCACTGCCGCAATAATTGAGCCGGTAGAGAATGCCATCGTAAAGTCAGTCATAAATACGTTAAATAGTAGACCGATTAAACCAGAAAGCAGAATACCCGTCACGCCACCAATTAAACAAATCAGCACAGCTTCAATTAAAAATTGTTGCAGAATATTGAATTGTCTTGCCCCAATAGCCATTCGCACACCAATTTCTTTGGTTCTCTCTGTCACGGAAACCAACATAATATTCATTACCCCAATACCGCCTACAATCAATGAAATAAAGGCAATGGAAGAAATAAGCAATTTCATTGTGCCAGTGGTACTTTCAATGGTTTGTTTAATAGTGTCACTATTCATGATGAAGAAGTCTTTTTTGCCATGACGCATGGTCAGCAATTCAGTAATTCCTTTTTCAGCGACAGTAGTATTCACCGAATCATCCACTTTAACGGTAATTGAACCAATTTTTTTGCTACCCGAAATACGATTCATCACGGTGGTGTAAGGCGCATAGAGATTAAGTGAACTACTTGCACCGCCCATTTGTTTATCAGATACCACGCCGATAATACGTAATGGACGTTTATTAAACATCACAATTTTGCCAATAGGATTTTCATCTGGGAAAATCGACTTTTTCGCACTTTCATCGATTAAGGCTACTTGGTTGTTATCAGCAACATCTTGAGCCGAAAATAAATTACCGGATTTTAGTTTTAAGCCATCTACATCAAAATATTGTTCGCCTACACCTTTTAAACTGGTCGAGGAGAAAGTTTGATTACCATAAATTAATGTGCCACTTGATGAGCTATTTGGCGTGACACTTTGTACATAGCTTTGTTGATTTAAGGCAGTGGCATCATTAATTGTAAGGTTCTGCATCTGTTCAGCACGACGATCGCCAAAGCCTGTACCATTAAAGATGGTCATGGTACTTGTACCAATGCCTTTAATGTTTTCCAAGATTTTTTGTTGTGAGCCATTTCCCAATGCCACGACGGAAACCACGGAGGTAATCCCGATAATAATCCCGACCATGGTTAAAAGAGAACGCATTTTGTGGGCGATAATCGCACTCACAGACATACGAAAGGCTTCGACAAATTGATCTTTGCTAAACCCAAAGTGCGGTTTAGATTTGGTTTGATTTTCGACCGCATTTTTTACCGCCTCTTTTTGTGTATCGCCAATGATTTCGCCATCTTTAATTTCAATCACGCGATTCGCACTGGCGGCAATTTCACGATCGTGGGTTACCATAATAATGGTGTGGCCTTCTGCGTGTAATTGACGCAGAATTTCCATCACATTTTGACCGCTTTGAGAATCCAATGCACCAGTGGGTTCATCGGCTAAGATAATTTCACCGCCATTCATCAACGCACGCGCAATACTCACACGTTGTTGCTGACCACCAGAAAGCTGGCTGGGTTTATTTTGCCATTTATCGCCTAAACCTAATTTTTCTAAAAGCTGTTTTGCACGAGAAAGACGTTTTTCTTGCGACATTCCTGCATAAATTGCAGGCAAGGCAACGTTTTCTGCTGCGGTCAAGCTCGACAATAAGTTATAGCGTTGGAAAATAAAACCGAATTTTTGGCTACGTAAATCTGAAAGCTGATCTTTGCTTAATTCAATAGTTTCTTTGCCATTGATTTTGTAAGAACCACTGGTTGCCGTATCCAAGCATCCGATGATATTCATCAAGGTCGATTTGCCGGAACCTGATTGCCCAATAATCGCGACAAAATCGCCTTTTTCAATATTTAAAGAGACATTCTTTAAAATATGAACGCGATTTTCGCCTTCACCGAAGTAACGGTTGAGATCCTTAATTTCAATAATATTCATTAATTTTCTACCGCACTTTTAGAACATTCTTGGACCACGAGGCATGGAGCCTACTTTTTCACCATTGGCCACTTGTGACACGATAACTTTTTCACCTTCGTTTAAACCAGATTTGATTTCAGTCTGGAAATCATTTTGTACACCGGTTTCAACTTCACGCTGTTCAGGCTGATTTTTGTTATTCAATACATACACGAAGCTTTTGCCATCACGTTTTTGAATAGCCATATTGGAAACCAATAACACATCTTTCGCATTGGCAATTTTAATGTTGTTTTCTGTCGTCATTCCGATGCGTAAGGTACGATCAGGGTTATCAATTAAAACATTGGCGTAATAGTAGATCGCACTGGTTGTGGAGCTGCTACTTGAACTTGTCGAAGATGACGTTGAAGAACTATCACTTGTCGTGGTATTGGCTGGATCAACAGAATTAATGACGGAGTGATACACCGTTTGGCTATCCGATAAAATAGTAAAGCTAACTTCTTGACCTGCTTTAACTTTAGTAATATCGCCTTCTGAAATTTCAGGCTTAATTTTCATTTTGCTTAAATCAGCAATGGTTACAATCGTTGGAGTCGTTTGGTTGGCATTAACAGTTTGACCTTCAGAAACGGGCACGGAAATAACAGTACCGTCCATTGGTGCGGTGATTTTGGTGTAGCCCACATTGGTTTCTGCGGTATTCACTTCAATTTCAGCTTGTTTGATATTGGCTTCAATGGCTTCCATTTCAGCTTTCGCATTATCAAGTGTGCTTTTTGCAGTATTCAAACTATCGAAAGACGTCGCTTTTTGTGTATAAAGTTTTGATAAGCGGTTATAACTTGAAAGAGCAACATCATAAGCGGTTTTCTTCGCATTTAATTGAGCTTGATAGCTGACTAATGCCGCCTTTTTGGTATTTAAGGTATTAATTTGGGTTGTAGAATCAATATCCGCGATCATTTCGCCTTTTTTGATTTCTTGCCCTAATTTGACATAGAGTTTAGTGATTTTACCTGAAGCTTGAGCACCAACATCAACTTCATTCACGCTTTCAACTGAACCAGAAGCGACAACTGTTTTTTCCACATTGCCACGTGTAACGGATTCCGTCAGATAAGTCGTTTCTTGTTTGCTATTGCTTGAGAAAAAATAATAAGCTGCGCCAGCAGCAACGGCTAATCCAAGTAAAATAAAAAAGCGTTTTTTCATAAAGACTTTGTCATCCTAAATAAAAAATGAACGATTGTTCAGTAAAGTGGTATTCTAAAGGTAAACTTTTAAGTTTGCACGAAAAATCTTCAAGTTAGACCTAAAAATCCTAAAAAATTCAGTATTAATTTAATGAAAGTGCGGTTAGTTTTGGGATCAAATTCACAACGCCAGACTTTTCGTATAGAATGGGGAAATTATTTTCAATTTATTGAGAAATTTATGAGCAATACAGAACACACTCTAGAAAATGCGGAAAATACCCGCACACACAATTTCATTACTCAAATTATTGATGAAGATTTAGCTTCGGGTAAACACAAAAGTGTTCATACTCGTTTCCCGCCTGAGCCGAATGGCTATTTGCATATTGGTCATGCCAAATCAATTTGCTTAAACTTCGGCTTAGCAAAAGAATATAACGGTTTATGTAACCTACGTTTTGACGATACCAACCCGGTGAAAGAAGATGTGGAATATGTGGATTCCATTAAAGCCGATGTGGAATGGTTAGGCTTTAAATGGGAAGGCGAACCGCGTTATGCGTCTGATTACTTCGATGCACTTTATGGCTATGCCATTGAGTTAATCGAAAAAGGTTTAGCGTATGTGGATGAACTTTCACCAGACCAAATGCGTGAATATCGTGGTACATTAACTGAGCCAGGTAAAAACAGCCCATATCGTGATCGTAGTGTCGAAGAAAACTTAGCGTTATTTGAAAGAATGAAAAACGGTGAGTTTGCGGAAGGTACATTAAGTCTTCGTGCAAAAATCGACATGGCTTCACCATTTATGGTCATGCGTGATCCCGTGCTTTATCGTATTAAATTTGCGAGCCATCACCAAACCGGTGACAAATGGTGCATTTACCCAATGTACGATTTTACTCACTGTATCTCTGATGCGATTGAGCGTATTACACACTCTCTATGTACATTAGAATTCCAAGACAACCGTCGTTTATATGACTGGGTGCTGGAAAATGTTAGTATTGAACGTCCATTGCCGCATCAATATGAATTCTCTCGTTTAAATTTAGAAGGCACATTAACGTCTAAACGTAAATTATTGAAATTAGTGAATGATGGCATTGTAGATGGTTGGAACGATCCGCGTATGCCAACGATTTCAGGTTTACGTCGTCGCGGTTATACACCGGCTTCATTACGTGAGTTCTGCCGTCGTATCGGTGTGACTAAACAAGATAACGTCGTAGAGTATTCTGCACTTGAAGCTTGCATTCGTGAAGATTTAAATGAAAACGCACCACGCGCAATGGCGGTGATTGATCCTGTTCGTGTTGTGATTGAAAACTTTGAAGGTGAAGAAATCTTAACGGCACCAAATCACCCGAATCGTCCTGAATTAGG